>CAZYBA010000027.1:0-3933 GCA_964646105.1 uncultured Armatimonadia bacterium | reverse complement strand
ATGCCATGAAACGTGATGGTGTTGGTGGCGGAGTCGTACGACCAGCCCTCCACGCCCGTCGGGTCGTTCGGCACCTTCTCTACGTTGTCGAAGTACACGAAGACTTCGGCAGGGTTGGCGGGCGGCGTGTCGAGCGCGAGGACGGAACCGCGTCGTATGTGAACGGCGACATCGACCAGCGGTACGGGGTGTATGTCGGCGACGACAATGCCGCTTCGAATTCCGTTGTGGGAGCGTCCGCGGCGCGGATCCTGTCCGAACTGGGGTCGGCCGGCGACATTTACGCGTTGCGCGGCGAGGATCTGGCCCGCTTGCGGACGATTATCGAAAATTGTTGCCGCGATGTGTTCCGGGGGGTGGAATCGGAGTCGGTGCTCGACAAGTTTTTTGAACGTTTTGGCACGGGCACCGAGCGCTGTGTCGAGGAAATGCGCCGCATCCATGCCCTGTCGCAGCCGTTCATCCACTTGCAGGAAAACGCCCCTGCCTATCGTCACCACCAGAACAAGGAGCAGACCATTGTCGGGGTGATGCACGGCGCCGAGCCGCGTTCCGAAGCCGAAAATGCATTCCATCGGATGCTCAAGGAGACGGTGCAGGGGATACGGGACGGGCAGATCACGGATTCGAACGAGCAACATCAGGTGCTCTTCCTTCGCGAGCGGGCGGCGTTCCCGCTGCGGCTTCTGGACGGACTCGACAACTACCGGTTCGCCTACGATCAGGTGCGGGCTCAGGGTTCCAGTGCGAATCCGGTGCATACGCGCAAGGATATTCGCGATTGGATCCGTATTGCTCCGCCGAGTGCGCAGGAGCAGCTCGCGGCATGGCGGACATTCTGTGTGGCGTGGGCCCTCGGGGTGATTGCCGAGGACGCGGACGTTCGTTACACGGCGGTAGGCACGCGGGAGACCGTGACGTTCACGGCGCATTACAAGGATCGCTTCGGGTTGTCCAAGAGCGATCCGCTCGGGGCGTTTGGTTCGGTGACTGGCGATCTGGCGCGGCTGATCGAGGGGGTGCGTTCCGAGGACGAAACTTCGGATCGTCCGCCGCGGGAGGCGCGCGGCATGGTGTTGCTGTTGTGCGACCAGCGGGAGTTGCGCGAGCATCTCGACCGTGCGATCGAGGAAGTCTTGCTGGCCGAGGGCATTGGTGCGGTTGGCGAGAGATTGCTGGCGCATGCCGGGGGCCAGGGAGACCGTTTCCCCCGTTCGATTGTCCGCCCCTACCAGGCCGCGGTGACACAGTATTTGGAGACCATTCGATACCAACCGGGAATGCCCGGGACTCCGTCTCAATCTCCGGCAACGGCGCCTGCAGTCTCGGCGACCGCACCCTCGGTACTTCCAGAACCGGTGCGTGAGGCGGCATCGGCGGATTCCGTCCGTGAACGTCTTGCCAGGCTGAGGGCATTGCACGACGATGGCTTGATCGACGCGGACGATTTCGCGCGGCGCAAGGCCGAGATCCTTGCGGAGATCTGAACCGTGTCGGAAGAAGAGAACCGTGACCAGCCTGCGGTCCGGATCGCCCATGCGGGCCGTTACGGCGCCTTGGACCCGTTTCAGTTGCAGCAGTTCGAAGCGTGGTTGGGGGAAGGATTGCCGGCCGAGTACCGGGAGTTTTTGGTGAATTGCAACGGTGGTGTTCCGGAGCCGGCCGGGTTCGACGGTGGTTCGGTCGACTGTTTTTTCGCGTTGCACGACCAGGTTTGGGACTCGGAAACTCCTGGAGGCCACCATGCCCGGCCTTTGTCGTCACTGGCCATCGAGTGGACCGATCTCGAACCGGATCGTCACGACATCCCGGTGGGACAGGGCGCGGATGGCCGGTGGATCACATTGGTGCTTTCAGGACCGCACCTTGGCGCCGTTTGGCTGGTTGATTTGGAATCCGACGACGAACCGGTGGTGCTCGCGCCCGGCTTTCAGGCTTTCTTGAATTCGCTCCGTTGACCGGTTCGGGATCGGAGTAGTTTAGATTCGGGCGGGTGGTGCCGGGTGGTCGGCGCTTGGGAGCCCGTTTCCACGTTGGGTTCCGGCCCTATTGGAAAACGCCGGGATGGCGCCGCGAAGGTCGGGTTCGCGCGGGAGTTTTGCGAAGCGGAATTTGCTTCAAAAGAGTTTGGGGAGAATTGTCATGGCGGGAGTGCATGGTTCGACAACCGTGGCCGGGGTCTGGGGCTGGCCGGTGCGTCACTCGGCGAGCCCGGCGATGCACAATGCGGCGTTCGCGGAACTGGATCTGGACTGGGTGTACGTGCCGTTTGCGGTGGATCCGGACCGAGTTGCAGACGCGGTAGCGGGAGTGCGTTCGCTCGGTATCCGCGGCGTTAATGTGACCGTTCCGCTCAAGGAGCGAGTCGGCGAGTTTCTTGACGATTTGACACCGGTGGCGCGTCGCCTCGGGGCCGTGAATACGCTGTTCTGGGACGACGGTCGTCTGACAGGGGATTCGACCGACGGTCGTGGTTTCTTGGCGGCGCTGGGCCATGCCGGCTTTTCGGACTTTTCCGGTGTCCGTGCCGTGGTGCTGGGCGCGGGCGGGTCCGCGCGCGCGGTGGTGGATGCGTTGTCGGAGGCGGGAGCGCGGGTGGTGGTGGCCAACCGGACTCGGGAAAAGGCGTTGCCGTTGTTGGCATTGGGAGCCGACGACGTGGTGGATTGGACCGAGGATGCGATTGGCGGCGCGGTGGCGGAGGCTTCGATCGTGGTGAATACCACCAGTGTCGGGATGGTTCCGAACGTCGACGCGATGCCACCGGTGCCGTTGTCGGCACTGGGTCCCGGCAATATGGTTGTGGATCTGATCTACAATCCGCCCGCCACGCGGTTGTTGTCGATGGCGGAGTCGGCCGGATGTGTCGTGCAAAACGGTGTCGAGATGCTGGTGCGTCAGGGCGCGCTGTCGTTCGAACGATGGACTGCCCGGGATGCGCCGGTGGACGCGATGCGGACGGCGGTCTTGGTGGAGTTAAAGGCGCGGAAGCAATGACCCGCATTCATTCGCGATTCAGGATTGTCTGGTAAACAGTCTGTGTCGATGCCGACTCCACCGGGGGGCGGATGGTTCGATCACCGTGTGGTGAACCCTTTCCCGGAGTTGACGTCTAGTGAACCAGGCAACAGCCTGACATCTGGAGGTGGTTGGAATGACTGTGAACGTTTTCCGAAATGCGGCTTTGGCGCTGGCGCTGGTCGCGACGACTGTCGGCGGGGCGATGGCCCAGGGCGAGGGTGAACCGGGCCAGGGGCGACGTGGCGGCGGTCAGGGCCAAGGTCGGGGCGGCTTCGGGGGCTTCGGCGGGGGCTTCGGTGGCGGCTTTGGCTTCGGCGGTGGGCAGCGTGGCGGTGGCCTGATGCAGCCGACCATCGGAACCATGCCGATGTCGGTCCTCGAGAAGGCGCTGGCACTCAAGCCCGAACAGAAGACGAAGATCGAAGAGATCCAGAAGAAGTCGATGGAAGAGATGCGCTCCGCATTCGGGGGCTTCGGCGGTGGAGGTCAGCGCCCCGATCCCGAGGAGATGCGTGCGCGTTTCGAAAAGATGGCCGAGTCCCGCAAGAAGGTGGACTCCGACATCATGGCGGTCCTCGACGACAACCAGAAGAAGCAAGCCGAGTCGTTGATCAAGGACGCGGCGGTGTACGGTCAGGCGCAACTGCCGCTCGAACTGGCCGGCGAACTGAATCTTACCGACGACCAGAAGAAGCAGATCACCGAGGTGGTCGGCAAGATTCAGAAGGCGATGCAGACCAAGATGCAGGAAGCCCGCGAGAATCAGGACTTCGAGTCGATGCGTGAGGTGATGCAGCAGGGCCAGCAGGCGCTGCGTGAAAAGACCCGTGCGCTGTTGACCGCCGATCAGAAGGCCAAGGTTGAGAAGTGGGAGAAGGACAACCCGCGGGGCCGTGGCGGTTTCGGTGGCTT
>CAZYBA010000026.1:12722-17799 GCA_964646105.1 uncultured Armatimonadia bacterium | reverse complement strand
GTCCTGGAAACGACGCTTGGGGTGGACCGGCATGTCGATGCCAAGCACCTGACGCACACCCGATGCCACCAAATCGCCCTTCAACGTGTACAGGCGCTCGATGCTGCCGCCGAGCAACTCCTCGAACGGAATCGAAACCGCCGCCTCCATCGCCGGACGACTGGTATAAGGCGAAAACGCCGTAAAACCATAGCGCTGCGCGGGGGCCCAGCTGCGCACATACGCCCGCGACAAACCGCCCGAATACGTCTGGCTGTGCTTGATGGCGTCGATGCCCCAACCTTCCTGATACAGCAACGGATTGCGCAAAATCGACGACAATGTCAGATCCGAATCCTCGAGCGGATAACTCTTCAGGTTTTCGTCCCCGCCGTCCCCGTCCACCAAATAACGCATCTCCGGATACCGCTCGCGAATGCCGCGCGCCAGACTCAACCCTGCCGCCGCACACGACACGTCGAGCGGATGGTAATCCTCGATCACACGGATGGCGTCCTCGAGCGAGTACGACTCCTCCGGCATGGACACGCGTTCCCAAAGGTGCGCCAGGCCCAATTCGTTCACCATCGCCTCCGCCTGCACCGCGTCCGCACCGCCGCCCAGATCCAGCGTGAACGCACGGACGTTGTCCGGGTTGCGCCCCATCTGCGCCAGCGCGTGACGGACGGTCAACAGAACGGACGCCGAGTCAATGCCGCCCGAGAACGCCACCCCGATCGGCGCGTCCGCCGGCAGGGTCTCCAGCCACGCACGGGTGGACGACAACGCACCCCCGACATACGCCGCCCCCAGCGCGTCGATGTCGGCAGGGCCGTTCCCCGCCTCCGGAGTCCAGAACCGGTGCAGGCGCGGGGACGGATCAGGGCAGCCGATCTGGGCCAGCTCGATCAGGTAATGGGCCGGCACCATGCGCGTGTACGCCGGGTCGAACTGCCACCCGATCTTCTGGGAAACACACCAGTCGTACAATGTCTCCATCCGCTCGGCGACCACCAAGAACGGACCGTGGAACATCTTGGCCACGAAATAGCGCAGCGGCTGGCCGATGGTGCGGGCCATGCGCACTGTCTGACCATCCCGGGCCGTCCCCGCGAAATGCCCGCCGGTCGCTCCCAACGTGGCGAGGTCGGCGGTGCGGATGGCTTCCTTCAATGTCTCCGGGTCGACTCCGGGCTGGCCGTGGTGGCGCACCCCGGTCAGGTCGACCAATCGTTCGATTCCGTGCAGCATGCTCAGTCTCCGTGGTGGTTTCAGAATGGGGAATTCGCGGCAGCGTCCTGGTTCAGCCGGCGGTCCGCCTCCTCGAACGTGGCGGTGCCGACACCGAGATCCCGCGCCTGCCGCCACAAGTCCCGCGCCGATGCATTGTCGCCCCGCTTCGCCGCCGCGTCCCCCTCGCGCAACAACCGATCCGCCTCCGCGGCCGCCTGCTGCTGGTTTCGTTCCAGATCGGAACGCGTGATATTCGGAGTGTCCTGACGGCGTGGCTTGGGGTGCTCCATGGTCCGGTCGGGCTCGGGCGGCGGCCCGGGGAGAGGCTCTCCCAGGGACGCCAGATACTTCTCGGCGGCTTCCAACGACTTGGCAACGCCCGCATCGCTCGGCGCCAGGTCGCGGGCCATCCGCCACCAGCGTACCGCAGCCGCCCAATCGTTGTTGCGCTGCGCCGCGTTCGCCAGTTCGCGGTAACAATACCCCTCGTAGGTGGTCGCCTGTTCCTTGGTGACAGAATCCGCCCCGGGAGCACTCCGGACATTCGAAAACACACTCGATGCCTGCGCGAAATCCTTGGCCTGGTACAACGCCGCACCGCGGTTGAGCGCATCCTTGCCGTTGTCCACCGCGATCTTCAAACCCGCATTGCGCATCGCCCGCTGCACTGCCCACACTCCCCCGAGTGCCAACACCCCGGTGAGCGTGATTGCCACAACCCACTTGGCCACGTGCGCTCCGGACGGTCCGGGTGACGAAGGGGTTTGATAAACCGGCGTCTGCGGGGCGGGATGCGCGAACGGCACACCACCCATCCCGGGTGCCGCGACGGTTCGGTTGGGGTCGCCGCCGCCGTAGCCCGCCTGGGGCGCGCCGCCCGGCCACGCGCCCGCCACCACGGTCCGGTCGGCCGCCGCACTCGCCGACGGGAACGCCATGGTGCGCTGCAGGTCCGCTCCGGACCCACCCCCCGCAATGGCCTGCCCCATGGTTTCCGCGCTCGCGAACCGCGCCAGCGGATCCTTCTGGGTCGCCCGCTGCACCACCGCGTCCAGATCCGCCGGTCCCACGGTCAACGGCGGGGTCGGTTCGGTCAAGATGCGGTAGGTGATGGTCTCAATGCGTTCGCCCGTGAACGGTTTGCCGCCCGTCAGCATTTCAAAAAGAACAATGCCCAGTGCGAACAAGTCCGTCCGCGCGTCAATCGTGCCCCCGCGGATCTGCTCGGGAGCCATGTAGGCCGGTGTTCCGTACACCTGCCCGGCCACGGTCAACGACGATTCCTCGGCGATGCGGGCGATTCCGAAGTCGGTGAGCTTCACCCGGCCGTCCGGAAGCAGGTGGATGTTGTCCGGCTTGACATCCCGGTGCACCACCCCGCGCGCGTGCGCATACGCCAGCGCATCGCAGACCGCACGCGCGATCCGCCGTGCCTCGTCCACGGGAATCCGGCCTTCGGCGCGCAACCGCTCGCGCAGGCTACGGCCCTCGAGGTATTCCATCGCGATGTAATGCCGGCCGTTGTCTTCCCCGAACTCGTGGATGACAACGATATTGGGATGCGACAACGCACCGGCGGCCTTGGCCTCGCGCTGGAAGCGGGCGACACGCATGTCCCGCGACAACGGATCGCCGTTGCTCAGGAACAGTTCCTTCACCGCCACGCGGCGGCCGAGCACCGGGTCCTCGCCCTCCCAGACAATGTCGTTGGAACGTGCGATCTCCCGCAGGATCCGAAACCGTCCGATGGTCACGGCGGGCCTACCCGGATCCGCCGGAAATCGCCTCGGCTCCCGGCCACGCATCGAAACCGTCGCAACGCAGCAGCAACACGGTTGAATTGTCCGATCCGCCGTTGTCGTTCGCACAATCCACCAACGCCAGCGCGGCTTCCGCCAAGCCCTTTCGATCGTTCACAATCCGCGCGAGTGTGGCGAGGTCGACATGGTTGGTCAGGCCGTCGGACGCCAGAACCACAATGTCGCCGGACTGCAGCGGAAGCGTCTGGATGTCCGCACCCGGCATGCCGTCCATCCCGATGCACCGCGTGATCACATTGCGCCGCGACGATTGTTCGGCTTGCTCGCGGGTGAGCGCTCCGGCACGCACCTGCTCCTCCACCCACGAATGGTCGGTGGTGAGGGCGCGCGCAGGCTGCCCGGGGCGCAGCAGGATGGCCCGGGAATCGCCCGCGTGCGCGACGGTGAGCATGTCTCCCCGTACCACCGCCGCCACCAGGGTCGTTCCCATCCCTGCGCACGCCGGGTTGGTCGACGCGGCCTGCAACAGGAAACGGTTGGCGTCCAGAACCGCCGCCTGCAACGCCGACGGGAGGCTCTCCGAACCGGTCGGGGCGAAAAACCTGCGGACCACCCATTTCAACGTGGCTTCCGACGCGATCTGGCCCGCCGCATGCCCGCCCATGCCGTCCGCCACCGCATACAACCGCCCGCGCCGGGCCAATGTTTCGATGTTCTCCGGCTCGAAGACATCGAACTTGTCCTCGTTGCTGTCGCGCACCTTCCCGATATCGGTGCGGGCCGCCCAGCGCAGCCGCGCCTGCACCAACGGCACATCGCCAACAGCCGAGGGCGCTGTCAGGGACGCGCTGTCGAATTCGGCGGTGATTTCGTCGTCGGCCATGGGGCGGTTTGGAGCGGCGCTCAGGTGGTGTCTTGGTAACGGAACGCGAACGTGTCGCTGATCTTGTCGTGCCAGGTCTCACCTTCGGGATCCCACAGCGCCCAGAAGTAGCCGAGGCCGAGCGGGAGCGCGGACAACACACTCGCCAGGACCCGCACCACCGCCCGCCCGAACGGCACAATCCGGCCGTCCTTGCGCAGGATGATCACGGTCGCCATGTACCGCCCGACCGTACGTCCCTCCATCGCCAAACTGACAATCTGGTACGCCAGGTACATCGCGAGCGAACCGATCACCCACGTGATGAACAGCGGCCCCTTGGGATTGCGGATCCACGCGACATTCCACTTGGCCAAGCCAAGGACCATCAGGGCGAGCAGGGACGCCATGGCGAGCCCGATTCCCAGATCCACCACCATGCCGTACGTGCGATCGAAAAACGACGCGCGCTCGGCGCCGCTCGACTCGAGCACAGGCATTTCCTCGATGGCATCCGGATTGGTGCCCGCCACCGAATCCTCGGGGGCGTGGTCCTCGCAGTAACTGATTCCCTCGAGATCCCACGCGCACGCGTCGCAGAGCCGGGTGCCGCAGGCGGCGCAGGCGGTGGTGGCCTCGCGGTTGGCATGGACACTGCACGGGATCTTGCCCACCATGTGGGGGGCGATCAGACTCGTCCCGCACTTGAAGCACGAGAGGGTTCCCGGCGTGTTCGCACTGCCGCAATGCCTGCAAACGGTCATGGTTGCCACCTTCCAAGCCAACACCGACGGTCCCGGGGGGCTTCCCGGAACGGGTTCCCTAGTCCGCCATCCGGAACGTCAACCGGGTGTTGCCGAGCGTTATTGTAACGCCGTCTGTCAAGGAGACCGGATTTCCGGGTTCCAGTCGATCTCCGCCCACCCGGCTGCCGTTGGTGCTGCCCAGGTCGGTCAACCGGCAAACTCCGCCCGACCAGTCGAGCCGCGCGTGGTGGCCCGACACATGCGGATCGCCCGACAACACAATCCCGCAGTCGGATTTGCGTCCCAGAATCGTGCTGGACCCGGTCACGCGGTGAACGTTCCCGCTCTCGCCAATCAACCGCGGAACGGCGCCGGCCTGCCCCCCGATCGCGGCCACCGGTTTCGGCGCCGTGGTCTGCCCGGCCGGCAACGGCGTGTGGACCGGACCGGGCGGGGTCGGTATCCGCACGGTGACGGCGACGTTCCCGAACACGACG
>CAZYBA010000026.1:9554-12712 GCA_964646105.1 uncultured Armatimonadia bacterium | reverse complement strand
AAACCGGCACCGCACTGCCTGTCCCGATGCGCTGCGCACCCAGACGCGTCCCGTTGGTGCTCCCCAAATCCTCCAGCACCACCCGGTTCTGCTCGCCGACCACCAGTCGCGCATGCCGGCGCGACACACTCGGGTCGTTCAACACAATGTCGGCACGCTCGCGCCCGACCGTGTTCTCTCCCGGAGTCAATGTCCAGGTCCGGCCGTCCTTGGCCACCACGGTGGGTGCGGGCACGGACGACGGCCCGGCGAGCTTGCCCGCGACCGTTCCGCAGCGCAGCCCGCATTCCGGGCACCAGGCCGCCCCGCTCGGCGTGGGAGTGCCGCAGGCGGAGCAGGTGTCCGGACGCAAGACCGGTGCGGATTCCGTGGGCGCGGCAAACGGCACCAGCGCTCCCCCGGCGGCGGTTCCGGAGACGGTTTGAGCGACCCCGGCGACCGTGCGGTCGAATCCTGCCACGGTGCGGTCGAAGCCCGAGACAGTCCGGTCGGATCCGGCACCCGCCCGCGCGGCCCGCTCCCGGTCGTACGCCGCCCGGCGCTCGGGGTCTTTCAAAACCTCGAATGCTTCGGTGAGCGCGGCGAAACGGGGCTGGTCCGATGCCGCGTCCGCGACCAATGTCCGGAACGCCGCACGAATGACGGCGTCGGCGGCGGTGGGCGAAACTCCCAACAGTTCGTAGTAATCGGTGGGCATGGGGGTCCTCAGGAACGCAGTCCGCGGTCGAGTTCGTAAATGGTGCCGATCAGGGTCTTGTCCATCGCGTCGGTGTCGCCGCGGCGGAACGCCTGGGTGGCTTCGCTGACCTCGGCCGCCGCCGACGTGTTGCCCGTTTCGGCGAGAAGGCGGGCCGTACGCTCCAGCGCCTGGGTGGCGTCCATCGCCGACATCGCGGTGGTGCGCATTCCGAGCAGGGTGCGCTCGAGCTCGCGGCCGGCATCGGCGACCCGGATCTCCGCCGCCGCGTCGGGATCCGCTCCCGACGCCACCGCCCCCGGATCGTCCACGAAAACCACCACCGCGTCCGCACTCGCCCGCAGCGGCCCGGACGTTCCCGACGCCTCCAAAACCACCTCGGCGGTGCGGTACTCTCCCGATCCCCTGGGCGCGTATTCGACATCCCACACCTTGGTGAGACGTTGCCCGCGCTCCAGATCCGGCAGGGCGACGCTGGCGGAGCGCGGTCCGTTCACGATTTCCGATCCCGAACAGCCGTGGACCACGGTCCCGCGGGGAAGTTTCAACGTCAGGCGAACGTCCCGGCCCACGGTCCCCAGCGCCCCCAGGATTTCCTCGCGGAAAACGTCCGGGATTTGCTCGGGGCGGCGGATGAAATGGTAATTGCCGCCGGAGCGCTTGGCGATGGTGGCGAGCAGCTCTTCGTTGTATTCGGGACCGAAACCGAGCGCGGTGACGGCCACCCCGCGTTGCTTGAGCTGCGCCGCTTGGTCGGCGATGCTGGCGGTGTCGCGCAGTCCCGCGGTCGGTTCGCCGTCGGTGAGCAGCAGGACCCGCGACACCATGTTGGGCAGCGCCACCGCCGCCGCCTGGGCCCCGGCGGCGTACAGTCCGTCGAACAGATTGGTGGTGTTGCCGGGCTCGATCCGCGCGCTGTGCTGCTTGATCAGACCAGGGTCGGGCACCCGGCGCGCCGGCATGATCACATCCACCTGTTCCTCGAATGTCACGATCGAGAGGATGTCGTCGGGGGTGAGCAGGTCCACGACATGCGCGCAGGCCTGTTTCACGAACTGCAGCGGCTCGCCTTCCATCGAGCCGGAGCGGTCGATGGCGAGGGCGATGTTGACCGGGGAACGCGGCCCGCCGACGGGTAGGTCGCCGACCGTGATCCGGGTGACCAGCCGGGCGTGGGTGCGGGACCCGGCCAGCGCGCGGTGGTTCTCCACCAGCGCGTCCACGGCCAGCGGGCCGGTCTGGGAAACGGGCGCGGACGCCGCCATGGCGCGGGTGCGTCCCGGGTCGTTCACAATGTCGATGCGTCGCGTGGAGTCCATGGATTACCTCGGAATAGTCGGACAGGGCAAAAAGCGGCGGGGACGTTCATCCTTCGTACCGTAACGATGTTTCGCCAATGACCACGACATCGCCCGGGGCCAACGCCAGCTCGGCGATCCGTTGGCCGTTCACCCAGGTGCCGTTGGTGCTGTTCTGGTCGGCAATCCGCCAGGCGCCGGCATGGAAACCGAGCACAGCGTGGCGTCGCGATGCCTTGGTGTCGGCCGGAAGCGCGACGGTGTTGGCGGGATCGCGCCCGATGACGCCCCCGGACGGTACGGTGAAGACAGTGCCCGCGTGGGGACCGCCGACCGCGACCAGTCGGGCGAACGCGGCGGAGGCCGGGGCGCCGATCGTGGGCTGGGGAATAGGACGGGTGGCGTGTGGCGCGGCGGGAGAGGAAGCGGTCTGGCTCGGGAACGGGGAAACGGGTTGGCCGGGCAGCGGCGGAACCGGCGCCGGGCGGGCGGCCTCGCGCGGGACGGACGCAGTCGGGGTGCGCACCTTGCGTTCCTCGAAAATCAGTTCCTTGGTGCCGATGCGGATGCGGTTGCCGGTGCGCAGCGGCCGCGGAGCGGTCACCGGTTCACCGTCGACACTCGGGGGCGCACTGGATTCGCCGGTGGCGGCGATTTCCCAACCGGATGACGTTCGGCGCAGGATGGCGTGCCGTTTGGCGACGGACGGGTCGCCGTAGAGGGGGATGTCGCAGAGTTCGTGGCGGCCGACGGTGTTCTCGAGACGTTCGAGCAGGATGTCCTTGAACTCGTTGCGTCCCACCGACACTTTCACCCACGCCTCGGAGAAGAGCTCGCGCACCAGGCCGGTGAGCAGGCCGATCAGGGCGCCGGTGGCGCTGAAGCCGACGAGGCGCGACGGTGCCCCGGTGCGCAGGCCGGGCAGCAGCCACGGGATGATTTCAAAGAGAACGCCGCCCGCGAACCCCCCGGCCAGTCCGCCGATGACTCCGTTGCGGATCACGGGAACACTGCGTTGACGCAATCCATCCCCGGCCCCCACCCAGGCCCCGATGACCGCCCACGCGATGCCCCGGGCGATCACATTGCCGAGGAACTGCGCGGTGTTGCGGGCCGGGTCGGTGTAGAGCGGCGCCATGACGGTCATTCCGAAATTGACACCG
>CAZYBA010000026.1:5844-9544 GCA_964646105.1 uncultured Armatimonadia bacterium | reverse complement strand
ATCCGGGCGGTGGCGACGCCGCCCTTGGCGAGGGAGCCGGCGGCCGCCAGGAATGCGCCGAGCAGGGTTCCGAACGCGACGGCGCCGAGGATGTGCTGACGGGCTTCGGCCGGGGTCAGTCCGGTCATTTTCTCGGGAATCGGGATCAGCCGGATTCCGTCGGTGAGCAGGACGGTCGCGAGCGCGGCGAGCAGTCCGGCGGCCATCAGCAGCACCACTCGCGCGCTCATCGGACCGCCTCCCGGTTGGCGTGGCCCAGTGTGGGGCGGCCGTTCAAGGTTGCTTTGGACTGGCGGACGGGGAGTGTGCCGCGGACGATGGTCACGGGGTGTCCTCGAAACGGAATTTGGATTCGCCAAACTGGACTTGGTCTCCAGTGCGCAGCGCGACCGGGTCGACGACCTTGCGTCCGTTCAGGAAGGTCCCGTTGCTCGATCCGAGGTCGGTCACCACCCAGCCGGCGGCGGGGGACCAGGTGAACGACGCATGCTGGCGGGACACAGAATCGTCGGCGACCACCAGGCCGCATCCTTTGTCGCGTCCCAGGGTAAGGCCGGGGGAAAGGCGGGTTGTGGTTCCGGAGCCGGCGCCCGCGATCCCGGTGAGGCGCCCCGGGGTGGGGATGGCGCTCGGGGTGTGCGGGGATGCGGCGGCCGGTGCGGGGAGGTCGGCGAGCGACGGCAGGGGCGGGGCGGTTGGGCCGGAGGGGGTGGACGCATTCGGACGCGCGGGTGGCGCGGGGGTGGTTTCCTCAATGCCGAGCCGGGAGAGCAGGCTGTTTACGGTCACTCCGCGGCGGGCGAGGGCTTTCCAACCGAAGAAACCGGCGGCGGCGAGGATGCCGAGGCCGATCCAGCCGGAGACCAGATCGCTGCGGGGGGACTCTGCCGCGGGCGCCTGGACCGTCACATTGACGGCGGGCGGGGCGGGAGGGGGAGCCGGGGTGGCGGGAGTGGCGGATTCGGTCGCGTTCGGTGCGGGCCGGACCGGTTTGTCGGTGCGGTCCGCGACGGGCGCGGACTTTTCGGTCGTTCCCGTGGGCTTGCCGGACTTGTCGTTCGGGTTTTCCGCCGATGTTTTGTTGTTGACGTCGTCGGTGGCGGACTTGCCCGGTTGGCTGGCTTGGGTTGCCGATGCGGGCGTGGTTCCTGGCTTGGGTGCATCCGGGTTGACTGTCCCGGGAGTGTTGGCGGGTGCGGTTGCCTTGCCTGCCGACGACGGCGGGTTGGGGGCGGAAGTCCCTGCGGGCGCGGTCTGCCCCAAGGCGGGCAGGGTGGCGGTCAGGATCAGGAGAGCGGGGAGTAATTTCAGATCAGGCATGGTTCGTCGTCGCGATTGTCCGTCGTTTCCAACAGTGTGCGCCATGCGGCCGGAATTTGGTCGCGGATTTCGCCGGCGATGGCTCCTCCCGGGAAGGGAGGCGGAGCGGCGAGGGCTCCGGCGCGGGCGTGCAGGAACGCCCCGGCGCGTGCGGCGTCGGCGGGTGCGAGGCCGGCTGCCAGGAACGCCGCGACAATCCCGGTGAGGACATCGCCGCTGCCGGCGGTGGCGAGCGCCGGCGTCCCCTCGGTGTTGAAGTGGACATTTCCGCGCGGTTCGGCGATCAGGGTGCGGGCGCCCTTGAGCAGCACCACCGCATCCGCGAGCGATGCCGCCCGTTGCACCGTTCCGAGCCGGTCTGCTTGGATGTCGGAAGATTTCAACCCGAGCAGGCGGGCCATTTCGCCGGGATGCGGGGTCAAGACAGGGGGGACGAAAACCGGGCGCAGGTTGCCGTCGAGCGGGGAGAGGGCGGCGAGCGCATCGGCGTCCGCGACAGTCGGGATCGCGAGATCGCGCACCAGCCATTGGACGAGATCGGTGGTTTCGGGACCCTGCCCCAGGCCCGGCCCGATCGCCAACGCATCGGCGTCCGCGATCCAACGTTCCAGTTTTTCGACCGCCCCAACCCCCCCATGGCGACCGTCGGCGGTTTCGGGAAGCGGACGCAGGACTATTTCCGGCGCGAGGCTGGCGGCGGGCCCGATGCACGATTCGGGAACCGCGAGCCAGACCAGTCCGGCTCCGGCCCGCAGGGCGCTGGTGGCGGTGAGCACGGCCGCACCGGTCATGCCGCGCGAACCCGCCACCACCAACACCTTGCCGAACGACCCCTTGTTGGCGTCCCGGTGCTGGGCCCGTGACGGCAGTAGCTTGGCGATGGTGGACGCGGTCCCGAGGTGGAAATGCGGGCCGGGGAGCGCCGTGGACGGCACTCCGAGCGGGGCGACACGGATGCGTCCCGCGTGGGCCGCGCCGGGGTGCAGCAGCAGCCCGGGCTTGAGCGCGGTGAGGGTTACGGTCATGTCGGCGTGGACCGAAATTCCGTGGACCTCGCCCGTATCGGCGTCCACTCCGGACGGGATGTCACAGGCGAGGATGGGGCAGCTTGCTTGGGACAGGGTTTCGATCAGGGCCGCAACCGCGCCGCGCGGGGCACCCGCCGACCCGGTGCCGAGCAGGCAGTCGACAATCAGGTCGGTTTCAGAGAGGGGCCGGGCGGGGCCGTGGAGGACGGGGATCCCAAGGGCGGCGAGCGGGTGGAAGTGGACCGCGGAATCGCCGCGGATTCGGTTGGTTTCGGTACCGAGGATGACAGTCGGGTGGGCGCCGGCGGCGTGGAGCAGGCGTGCCGCCGCGAAACCGTCCCCGCCGTTGTTGCCCGGTCCGCAGAGCAGGGTGATCTGTCGTCCGGCAATTCCGCCGAGCAGTTCGGCCATGCCGCGCACCAAGGCGTCCCCTGCCGACTGCATCAGGCAGACCCCGGGGATGCCGAGGGTCTGGATGGCGAATTGGTCTGCGGCGCGGTGTGCGGCGGCGGTTGCGATTCTCATGGCTCAGCGTACCAACGGGCGGGGTGTGCGCGACCCCGCGTCCGTGGGGATTCGGCAGTTTCCATTTTGGGTTTGCTCATCAGAATCCCGTTCGAATTTGCTTGACGTGCATTCGGTGTCCGCGCAGAACCCGTGGGAGTACCCCGAATCGGGCGGGGGGCTAGCGGAATGGTTCGCGCGGATGCGTCGGCGCGGCGCGGGGTCGGATTGGACGTTGTTTGCCGGCGTCGTAGCGAACGTCATCTGTCTGCGTCGATGCATTCTCATTCACATAAAGGCATCGAGCGTGCCGTTTCCGGACAAGTTGGGGAAGTTTTTTTTGCCCTCGATGCGATGGCTTGGCTTGGCATTTTCCGGGAGGGGCCGTATCTGCGGCGTTGTGTCCAGGTCCATGGAATACGGGGCCACTCATGGCGTTTACGCTCGGCGTCCGTGGCGCCTTTCGGTCCGGGAGGAACCCCCCGGCTGCAGGCCTTCGGCCGGGGTGGCAGAGGGAGCGGGGTGCCGTTTTTCGAGTGGCTCGCCAATGGGGATGCGCTTCTTCCCCGTGCCGTAAACGACACGGCTGACGGCCTTCGGCCATCGTGGTGGCGAAAGCGGGGTGCGTTTTTCGAGGGGCTCGCCATTGGGGATGCGCTTCTTCCCCGTGCCGAAAACGACACGGCGGACGGCATTCGGCCATCGTGGTGGCGAAAGCGGGGTGCGTTTTTCGAGGGGCTCGCCATTGGGGATGCGCTTCTTCCCCGTGCCGAAAACGACACGGCGGACGGCATTCGGCCATCGTGGTGGCGAAAGCGGGGTGCGTTTTTCGAGGGGCTCGCCAATGG
>CAZYBA010000026.1:0-5744 GCA_964646105.1 uncultured Armatimonadia bacterium | reverse complement strand
GAAAGCGGGGTGCGTTTTTCGAGGGGCTCGCCAATGGGGATGCGCTTCTTCCCCGTGCCGTAAACGACACGGCTGACGGCCTTCGGCCATCGTGGTGGCGAAAGCGGGGTGCGTTTTTCGAGGGGCTCGCCAATGGGGATGCGCTTCTTCCCCGCGCCGTGAACGATACGAAAACAAAACGGGCGCGCAGCGCGGCAACGCATTGGCGGTGGGGGCGGGATCGATCGTCCTTCGCTTCGCCAGACGATGGAATCGTTTCCCTCTAGCTGTAATGTCGCAGGAGATTGGTTAGGGTGGTGCCGGGTCAGCGGACGGCGTCGCCGGGCTCGATCTTCAGCACCCGTGTCGGGATGTTGCGCGCCTTCAGTTCGGCTTCCAGGGAGTCCGGGGTGCCGGTGAGGACCGGGAACGTTCCCCAGTGGATGGGCAACACCACCGGAACCGGGCCGAGAAGCTTGCAGGCGAGCGCGCCGCCACGCGGGCCCATCGTGTAATGGTCGCCGATCGGGAGGCAGGCGAGTGCCGGGCGATGGAGCTCGGCGATCAGGGCCATGTCGGAGAACACATCGGTGTCGCCGGCGTGGTAGATGGCCGTGCCGTCGTCGAATGCAAGGACATAGCCGCTGGGATCGCCGGCGGGGATCGGGGTGTCGCCGAGGTCGATCGAGTTCGAGTGGACCGCCATGGTTTGGGTGACCGTGATTCCGAGTTCGGGAAACCGGACCGACCCGCCGCGGTTCATCCCGATGACGTTTTGGGACTCCACCCCGAAGCGCGGCAGGACATCGGCGATTTCGACAATGGCGACCACGGGGCAGGGGTGCGACTGGGCGAGGTCAGGGACATCGGCGATGTGGTCGGCGTGGCCGTGGGTGACCAGGACCAGGTCGAGGGGGCCGGGGTCCTTGAGGTGCGCTGGGCAACTCGGGTTGTGACGCAGCCACGGGTCGATCAGGATGCGCTTGCCGTTCGGGGTTTCGATCAGGACGGTGGCGTGGCCGAGCCAGGTCACCGACGCGCCGTTGGGGAGAACCGTTTCCATGGGCTTGTTATAGACCACGCCCGGGGTGTTTTCAGCACCGAGCAGATTGATCGCTGGCTCCATGTGCAGGCGTGGGCACTGGATCCGGACGCCTTCAAGTCGGTGAGGTGTCGTTCCAGCAGTCGGCTCGTCAGAAAACGCAAACGCGGAACACAGCGGAGGAGTTCACGGGCGAAGGGATAGGTTTTGGGCCTGTCGTTTGGCCACAACGTCGTTGACCGATACCAATCAGTCTAGCAGCTTTTCTGGGCCGATCAGGGTCAGCCTGTTGGCGGGGTCGGCTGCGGCGCGCACAAGTTCGGGAGTGAATCCCCCCGACGCAAACAAGGCCGTTCGGGTGGGGATTCGAAGCCCTCGCGGTTGGTCATACATAGTTGACTAAAACAACCTTTACTAAAGACCAGTTGACTGATTCGTGTCCTACCGAGATCGGTCAGGTCGGCTGGACTTCCCGGCCGGCGGGGGGCACGGGGGGGCGACTCTGGGTCGTGACGCAGTGCCCCGGCACGAAGCGGGAACCCGTGTCCCTCGGGTAACGTCACCCCAATCGAACCAAAGCGCACCCGGGAACGTCTGCCTGCTGGTTCCGCGCCATTCCCGAACGTCGCCGACCGGGAATGGCACGGTCGTTGTGCGCGATGGTCGTCGACAGTGGGCCGCCACGCGGTTGACAAGCCGCGCGGACACGCCTTGAATCAAGACGAAAATCGTTGACGCACGCAGCGCCGGGGTCCCTATGGTCGCCGGTGGACCCCCGTCGGGGCATGTCCTAGAACAGGAAACCATGGAAGCAGAGATTGTCCGGGCGGGTTACGAACGCAAGTACTTGGTGCCCGAATCGTCCTCCGACCGGTTGCTCGGTTTGGTCTCCGAGCTGCTTCCCCCCGACCCGCACGGCGCAATCTACCGGGTCGCCAGCCTCTACCTCGACTCCCCCGATTGGGTGTCCTACCATCGGACTGTCCCCGGGAAGTGGCGCCTGCGCCGCTACGGCACGGGAGACACGGTCTTCGCCGAATACAAGGCCAAGCCGGCACCGGGCAGTGTCCACAAAAGACGCAGTGCACTGAACACGAACGAGTGCCTGGCGTTGACCCACGCACGCAAGCCAGGCTGGTTTGTCAAGGCGATGGAGCAGAATTCCCTCCATCCCGTGCTCATGGTCTCGTACGAACGTCATGCGTTCGTGGGAATGCTGGACGGCGAGGAGGTGCGCCTCACCCTCGACCGACAGCTGCGGGCGGACATTTGCCGCGAGTTCGTGGTTCCGTGTCCGGTGGACGGCGGGGTTTCGCTCACCAACCACCGAATTCTCGAGGTGAAGTTCGGGACTTCCCTGCCCGCCGCGATCGCGACCGTCCTCGATTCGCTGGACCTCGCCCCCGAATCGTTCTCGAAATACCGCTGCGGCATCGACACCCTCTATGCCCCCGCCTCCCAAGGAGCCGATGCATGATCCCGCTTCCCGCGTTGACCCTGATGTTGACAACCCTAATGTCCGGGACCACGGCTCCGCCCAAGACCCCGTCCGACTTGTTCGACATCACCCGCATCCATTCGGTGACTTTACGCTTCACCAAGGAGCAATGGGATGCGATGGCCCCGAAGACAACCTTCCAAGGCTTCGGGGGACCGCCCCCCGCAGGATTCGGGTCCGGATCGATCCTGGCGCCGATTTTCGTCCGGGCGGGCGACCGCGACTACGACGGAGAGTTGTCGCGCGCGGAGTTCGGTGCACTCGGGGAACGTTGGTTCGCGCAGTGGGACGTCGCGAAATCGGGCAACCTGGGCCTCGCCCCGCTTCAAGCGGGAATGAATTCCACGCTGAAGCCGCCGCCGATGAACCTGCTGGGGGCGGAAGGCAAGCGCAACGGGGTCGCGGGCATGATGGGCATCGATTTCGCGTTCGTTCGTGCCGCCCTCGATGTCGACGGCCAATCGTTTCCGGAGGTGGCGGTCCGTTACAAGGGCAACGGCACCTATCTGGGCTCGATGCGCTCGCTCAAGCGCCCGCTCAAGGTGGATGTCAACCAGCACGATCCCAATGCATCGGTGGCCGGGGTCACCACGCTGAACCTGCACAACAGTGTTTCGGACGCTTCCTGGATGAACGACACGCTGGCGCACCGCTTCTTCCGGGACGCCGGGGTGCCGTCCCCGCGCACCGGCTACGCCAACGTCCGCGTGAATGTCCCCGGGCTCCATGACAACCGTCTCCTGGGCCTGTACGAAATTGTGGAGGATGTCGATTCCCGGTTCATCCAGGAACGGTACGGGGTGGAGGGCGGCATTCTTTTCAAGCCGAGCACACCGGAGCTTTTTGGCTACCGCGGTGACAATTGGAAACGTTACAACCAGATGTACGACCCGAAGGGCAAGCCCACCGAGGCACAGGCCAAGCGGGTGATCGACTTGTGCAAACTGGTGACATTGGGAAGCGACGCCGAATTTGCCAAGCAGATCGGCGATTATGTCGACATCGGCGCGTTTGCCAACTACATGGCGGCGCTGGTGTGCGTGACCGACCTCGACGGTATCCTCGGCCCGGGGCAGAACCTGTATTTGTTCTTGCATCCGAAGACCGGCCAATTCCATTTCATCCCGTGGGATTACGATCAATCGTTCGGCCAATTCGGCATGCGCGGTACCCAGGAGCAGCGCGAGCAGTTGAGTATCGCGAAGCCGTGGCAGGGGGAGAATCGTTTCCTGGAGCGGATGTTCGCGCAGCCTCAATTCCAGAAGGCCTACCGTACGAAACTGCGCAGCCTGAGCACAACCCTCTTCGCGCCGGAGCGGATTTCGGGTCAGGTGGACCGGTTGGCGACGTTGCTGCGTCCCGTGGTGGCGGCGGAGTCGAAGGAATTGCTGGTCCGTTTCGATGCCAGTGTCGCCGGCAAGAACCTGCCGCCGGATGGGCCGTGGGGTTCGGCGATCAAGCCCGTCAAAGCGTTCCTGCCGGTGCGCGCCCAGTCGATCCGTGCGCAGATTGCGGGCAAGAGCAAGGGGTTGACCTTGGGCGAGTTCATGGGGTTTGGTCCGCCCGGCGCGAACGGCGGCCTCGGCAATCTGCTCGCGCCGGCGGTCCTGCGCGCCATGGACACGAACCAGGATCGGAAGGTCAGCCGTCCGGAGATTCGGGCGGGTTTCGCGGCTTGGTTTGCGCGATGGGATTCGGCGAGCTCGGGTGTCCTGTCGGAGGACGCGCTCCGGAACGGGTTGAATGCCGCCGTTCCGATGGGGCCACCCGGTGGTCCGGGCGGTTTCGGCGGTCCTCCGCAGGGCGCGGGCGATGCCCCGTTGGACGGTCCGCGTCCGGGCGTGGGCGATGCCCCGTTGGACGGTCCGCGTCCGGGACCTGCGCCCGGTGGTCGGGGTGGTCGTCCGCGTAACGGGAGAGGCGGCGGCGGTTGAGGGGGACGTTACCGGCGACTGGCGCGATTGCCCGGATTCTCGTTTCGCAGTTTTCCGGGCACTGAAGTACCCGTCCCGTGGCCTCGTTCCTCGGCCGTCCGTCTTCGACGGGACACAGATTCGCCATTGCGTGTGCGGATTGCTGGGGCTGTTTTGGGAATCAGAGGGTGGCCCACTCCATCGACACGTCTCCGACCCACGGAACCTCACCCCGGACCGGCGCGAAATCAACGAAGGCGTGTGCGCATTTCCGAGGCAGGGATCCCGCCTTCTTCACGAACCCGGGACCGCGATTGCTCCAAGATTGCCTCGAGAGACTGCCCGGGAGGCGTACTCGTCGTGTCGTGCTTTCGGCATTCGAGGTCGCACAAAGCCGCGATGGCTGTTTCTTCGACCGGAATCTTAGACGTGTTCCACACACGGTCCGCCTTGGGCGAACGCTCCCCTGAATTTGGTTTGGCCACACGACTCATAACGCTACATCCTCTCCACCGATTACAAGACGAGAACCGATTTTCAAGCCGATGGCCAATACGGTGACGAGTGGCTCAGGTTGCTCTGAGACCTCATAAAAGACACGGCAATCAGCAACGCGTAACTCCCAAGCCGCGAGTGAGTTTGGCCGCAATGGTTTCCGGTTCCGTGTCGGAACGGTGGGCTGGAAAGAGAGATGTTCCTCGACAGCATCGAGAAGTACGGAACGCTCACCGGCCGAAAGCCATCGAAAGTGACCAATCGTATCCGATGAATATTGGATACGGTACATCGCAACCCATCTCCACCCCCTCAGCCCCGCCCCGGTCTCCAATGTGCCCACATCGCCGCATGGCCCGCGCCGAGTCGTGTGACCGCCCTTTCACGACCGGTTGGGAGATCCAGTGCAAACAAATTCCGCACCCCGCCCCGCTTCGACCCGAACACCAACACCCGGCCATCCGGGGACGGTGACGGGTGGTAGTGCAACGTCCCCTGCGGGGTGGACGTCAACCGCTCGGTCCGCCCGTCCAGTGTCGTCCGGAACATCTCCACATTCCCCGCGGTCTGCGCGGTGTGCAGCACGCTCCCGCCGTCCACAGACCACACCGGAACATCGCTGCTGCCCTCGTGGAAATCATCCACATCGAGGAACAAAATCCACCCCTGGTAACCCCCCAGGTCGGTCAGCTTGCGCACTGCCGTGCCGTCCGCCTTCGCCACAAACGGATTCGAACGCCCGCGCACCCCGCTCGAAAACAACAAATGCCCGCTGTCCGGCGACCAGACCGGCGCAAAATTGAACGGATTCCCGGTG
>CAZYBA010000025.1:0-18285 GCA_964646105.1 uncultured Armatimonadia bacterium | reverse complement strand
GCAATCGGACGAGCGAATTCTGAAACACTTCCAAAGATCAAAATCGCAGTATCTGGTAAGGAGGTAAGGATACAATGGCTGTCATGAGCACGCGTCCGAACGGGCGGCCTGTTGTCGGCAAGATCACCGCCAAGGCACAAACCACGGTGCCTCAGGAGATCCGCAACCACCTCCGCGTGGCGGCAGGCGATGCCCTCTCCTGGGAACCCGGCCCGGACGGCACGGCGATTGTCCGACGGGTCCAGCCGGTCGACATCGAATACCTGCGCGCGCTCGAAGCCACCTTGAGCGAATGGGACAGCGACTCCGACAACCAGGCCTACAATGACCTTTGAGCAATTCACGGTGGTCAAAGTGCCGTTCCCGTTCACCGACCGGCTCGCCCCAAAGAACCGTCCCGCACTCGTTCTCTCCACACCCGAGCGGTTCAACACACTGTCCGGGCACTCGGTCATGGCGATGATCACCACCGGCGCCGGCGCCGCGTGGCCCCTCGATTGCCCCTTGGCCGACCTCGAAACCGCCGGACTCCCCGCCGCGTCCCTGGTCCGCTTCAAGCTCTTCACCCTCGACCACCGACTCGTCCGAGGCGAGCTCGGTCGTCTCGGAGACTCCGACCAAGCTGCCGTGCGCGCTGCGCTGGAAACCCTCATCGGGACCCACAACGCCGGCTGACGCAACCCAGCCCCGGCCCGCAAACCCCTCGGTAGCCCTTTGTGCCGTACGGGCGAAGTCGCCGCGGCGGTAGACGTCCACAACGGTCCGCACCCCCGCGGCGGGATTCAGCCCACCCGCCGACCGTCAAGGGCGCCCTGGACGGCCCGGGCGACGCCACAACCAATCCGAACGTCCACAGGCACCAAACAACCCGCCACGGGTGCGGGAGGCCCTCGGTTGGAAGAGCCCCCCGCCCCGCACTACTTCGTCAATGTCAGGTTTGCGGTCTTGGTGTCGAGGTTCTCGAACGCTGTCACACTGGTGGCCGTGTTCGCGGGCACCACCGCCGTGGTCACCGTGAACTCCACCTTGCTCTGACCCGCCGGCACCAACACGGACGCCGGAATGGTCAGCCGATTCGACAACGTCTTGAGCTTGATGGTCAACCCGCCCGACGGTGCAACGCCGGTCAACGTGATGGTCCCCTTCACCGAGGTCCCGCCCTTGGCCGACGACGGCGACAGAGTGAAAGTCGCCATTTTGGACGGATTCACCTTGAGAACCGCACGGGCCACACTCCCGCCGAACCGCGCCTGGATAACGGGCGACTCGGAAGTCCGAACCGGCTCCGTGCTGATCGCGAACACCGCGCTCACCACTCCCGCCGGTATCGTGACAGTTGCCGGCACCGCCGCCACCGACGGATTGGACGACACCAGAGCGATGGTCACCCCGCCCGCTGGGGCTGGTCGGGTGATCGAAATCGCACCTGTCAGCGATGTCCCCCCGGCGACAATCGTCGGCGAAAGCGCCAAGCCGTTCACTTGGATCCGGCGCACCAGAACCACCGCCACCGCCGCCGTATCGTCGGCCTCCGCGGAAATCAGCACCGCCTTGTCCGCCGAGACCAGGTCGGTGGTGATCGGGAACGACGCACTCATGGCCCCCGCGGGAACGGTGACCGTCGCCGGGACTGTCACCACCGACGGGTCGAACGACGCCAGCGCAACCACCTGCCCTCCCACCGGGGCAGCCGAAACCAAATTGACCGTGCCGGTCGTGCTGTTCCCGCCGGTCACCAGAGACGGTGCCACGGTGAGGGATTCGGGAACCGGCACCAACACCCCGAGATTGGCGGTCGCGAAGGTGTCCTCCACCGACGCGGTGACACGGACGTCCGTATCGGTCGGCACCCCGCCGAGTTTGGCGGTGAATGTCGTGAAACTCGCTCCCGCCGGCACCACCACCGACGACGGCACCGGGAGGACCGCCGGGTTGGACGAATCCAAGTTCACCAGAAGGCCCCCGCTGGGCGGAGTCGAGACCAGGTCAACGCGGACGGTGACCGTGGACCCCGCGTAGGCGGTCGGGTTGGGGGTGATGGAGATCGACTTCAAGAAGTTGCCGATCAGTTTGGAGTCGACCACCGACGTATTCCCGGCGTTGTCAACCGCCCAGAACGACACCGATTTGGCGGTGAGGGCCAAGGTGACCGGTGCCGAGTACAGGACCGGTGCGCCACCGTCGATCGAATACCGTATGGACGACACCCCGGACAGTGCGTCGGCAGCGGTGAGAGTCAGTGTCTGCCCGACAATGGTGGCGGAAACGGTCGGCGCGGTCTTGTCGATCCGGACCGTGGTGGACGCCCAATCGCCGCTATTGCCCGCCCCGTCGACTGCGCGGTGCTGCACCGTGTGGGTGCCTTCCGTGGACAGGGTGGTGGATGCGGAAGCGGCCGCCGTGGACGTTTCCGGACCGCCGTTGACCTTCAGCGCCACCGACGCAATCCCGGACGCGTCGTCGGCGCCGGTCGCTGTGACGACCGCCTTGGTTCGGTTCCACCCGGCGACATTGGCCACCGGGCTCAGCGACGCGGATGTGGTGGGTTTGGACAGGTCGATCTTGACAGTCGCGTATTTGGTGGTTTCCGTGTTGCCGTTGTTGTCGACCGCCCAGTAGGCCACGGTATGGACCCCGGCGGTCGAGATCACCATGGAAGCGGTATCGCCGGCGACCACCTGCTCCGGCCCCATATCTACCGTGTAATGGATCTCGCGCACTCCGACCCCGTTGGTGTTGTCGGTGGCCAGAACCGTACCAGTAACTGCGGTGTTGTTCCACCCCGCCGCCGTTTTCGCAGGAGACTGCGTGAACACCGAACTCGGCGCAATCTTCTCCACCAAGTCGAGCGAGTAGACCCCGATCCGCGACGCTGCCTCGAGGACATAGATCTTGTTGCCGCGGACTTCGATCTGGCCGGGATAGGGCACCGGGAACGCTCCGAGATAAGACCGCGAGCGGGAGAAGCGCTGGATTCGGTTGTTGAAAGTATCCGAGACATAAATAGTGTCGTCCGGACCGACGGCGACCCCCGTGGGATTGTCAAACTGTCCGGGCCCGGTGCCCTGTGCTCCTAGGGCCGGCAAAACGGTCCCATCCCAATCCGAACGCTCCACGATATGGGAAACCGGGTTCACCCGATACGTGCGCCCGGTCGAGTCGACCGCAATCTGCCCGATCGCGGCAGACCAACCTCCGGGTACCGGCGATCGAGTCTGGGACCAAGCGGTGATCACACCCAAGGTGTCGACAACAGGTTGATAGGCCCGACCATCCGGCGATACGAACGAATCACCCCTGAGTGCGGTAGGAAAGCCACGTACCGGAAGATTGACAGCCCAATCGTTGACACCAATTGTCGCCAAGTTTTCGCTGCTGTTCCTCGGAAATATGAGGCCGGTTGAAAGGAGATTTCCCTGAAAGTCGTATACGAACGTCTTATTCGTATCCAACAGCGTTGACTGGCTATTCGCTTGAACTCCCGTCGCAAAGGCGTAAATACTTGAACCCGAGACAAGTACGTTACGCTCGGCCGAGGACCAGAACCCATCGTTCGGATTGGAGACCCAGTCGCCAGAGTTGGGCACCACGCGTTCCCACAGTAGCACTCCGGTGGCCGAGTAGAACCGGAGCACGGCATTCCAACTCGGACTGGTTAATCCATACTCATCTGGCCGAAACGATCCGGACAGAGTCACGATCTGTCCATCGCTAGTTACATCGAAACGCGGGGCACCCCAACCCGTTCCACCCGTGAATTCTGTCGCCGATCCGTCAACAGCAATTCCGGTTGACGGACTTCGGAACGCATTTCCACCAACCCGAGACAAAGTGTTTCCGGCCGGATTGAACACGGAGATTGCCGGCTCGTTGGTAATGGGAAAGGAGCGATATGAATAATCCGGAATGTAAAACAGATTGGCCGGCCAATTCCATCCTTGTCGGGGACCGGCACCTTCCAACAAAATCAGATTCCCGTCACTTCGAATTCTCCATTTGGATCCGTTTGCCGGCCCAGGGAAGACGGTGTTGAATCCGGGAGGGATACCCGTGCGGTTTTCGGAAACATAGGATCCCTGAGGCGTCAGCTGCTGCCAACGATTGTTTCCTTTGTCATGGATCCAGAGGTTGCCGTTGGGAAGAACATGGATAGATGATGGATTGTTGAACTCAGCGTCGCCGGAGCCGGCACTGCCGAACTGGCGGATCAGTGCCCAATTCCGATCGAAAACAAATACACGAGGGCTTACCGCGCTCGCCTGAATCATGTAACGGGAACCGTCAGCGCCGCGTGCTATGGAGCTGCTTCGATCATAGGCCCAGTCCAGCGTAGTGAAGCTAGTGCCGTCCAATGCCAAAGACAGGTTGAATTCCCTGTCCAGATGGAGGACTGTCCCGTCCTTGGGAAGCATATAAAACGTCGGCCCCGATATGAATTGATCGTTACCAGAATACGAACAAATATCGAAGCCCCCATTTTCGACAGCAATTATGGATTCTTTTCCGAAAACTGGGTAAGGCCAATTCCACCCGGCACCATAATCGCTTAACTGGCGTTGCCGAATCAGAACTCCATCCGGAGAGAATTTTGTCCATTGATGGTTTCCGGGACTGTTAAAAATGAACACATTGACATTTCCGTCGGAGTCCATTCTCAAATTATACTGATTGTTGTCGTTTGGGTATTCTCCCGCCTTGAACTCTCCGGCGCCATCACCGAAACTTCCGAACTGGCGGACAAATTGTCCGGACGACGAGAACTTCACGACGCGGACCTCGACAAAATCGTATATCGAGCCATTGCCCCCCGGGTCCCTGCCGAAAACCCCCTCGAGGACATAAAGATTGTCGGCTCCGTCAATATCCCAATCCAAAATCTGCCCGAACCCCCACCCACCCCGCGCCCCCAAGTATCGTTCAATTGCCGCGATCGGCTCGTCCGCATGGGCCGGTGCCAGGAAGCCGGCGACGATCGCGAGCGCGGCCAACCAAGCAACAACGGTGCGAGACCACCGGGAGGGGCCGGCGAGCCGTTGGTTCGCGGGGGTGGGGCGGGGGACGGACAGGTTTGGCATGGTGGCTCCGGGGGGGGTCTGGCGACAGACAGACGGGATTCGCCGATACAAGGCGCGAAATCGCTTCGTTCTCGAACGATTCTACATATTCATATCGGTCGCAAACCACCAAGGACGACCGCGCCGGTTACCGGTTTTTCGCACTGTCGATATGCGAAATGCGCTCGGACGCCGCCCCAGGCACCGCGTTTGCCCTTGGAATGAAGCCCAGCCGATTCCGGAAGGCGGACGCGGCCCTTTCCGTTTCCCATCCAACTTGCGTAGACACTTTTTCGCGACTTGTGTCAGATCCGGGACCGTTTCGCCGTTTAAGAAAGTATGGAAACAACCTTCGCGTCACACATCCGCCGACGACGACCGCCCCAGACCGATCCGGGCCTCGCGCTAATGCGTCGACCCGCGCGACACCCGAGCCTGCGCCTTCGCGAGAGCTCCGACCACACCAACCGCCAACCCGCGCACGACTCCGAACCCCCGTACAATGCCGCCATGCCCATTCGATTTCTCATCCACACCGACGGTGCGTCCAAAGGCAACCCGGGACGCGCCGGGATTGGCGTGGCCCTCTGGCGTGACGGCGAACCCGAGCCGTTCCATACCCTCGCCGAACGCATCCCCGACACCACCAACAATGTCGCCGAATACACCGCGCTGCTGCGCGCCCTGCAGACCGCCCTCGAACACGGCGCCGACGAAGTGGAGGTGCGCACCGACTCCGAACTGATGGCACGCCAGATCGCCGGCCAGTACCAAGTGAAATCCGCCGACCTGCAACCCCTCTACGCCGAAGCAAAGCGCCTGCTCGCACGCTTCGACAAGGGCAAGGTGGTCCATGTACGGCGCGAACTCAACAAACTCGCCGACCAGCTCGCCAACCAAGGAATCGTCGCAAACCTGCGCTGAACGACCGCGAACCCCATTCCCATGCCACACCGTCACCCATCCCTACGCCCCGTTCTCACCCAAGCGGGCGGGCACACCGCGATCGAGTGGTTCGACAACAACGAACTTGTGGCGGTGGCAGACGACACGGCGCCGTGTGGGGTGTCGTTGCAGATCGAAGGCCAAGCGGGCCCGGAGCCGGTCCAGTTCGACCTAGGTTCCGTACGGGATCGACGGGGTGACCTTGAATTCGGACCGGTTTCCCACCGCGGCCTTGCCGTACGCTGGACCCTGCGCCCGCTGAGCCCGAGCCTCGTGCAGGGAACCTTGGTTCTGAGCGCGTCGACTCTGGTCAAGGTCTCCCCACGCATCGGATTCCGGCCGGTGGTTGCCGGGGAGTTCGCGGGTTTCTCCGGCCCGATCACCGCTCCCGTCACCATCGACACGGTCCGCGGGGCCGCCCGCACCGAGACATTCCCGACCGCTTGGATCCGCACCGAACGCGCGGTCTACGGAATCGCCACCGACACCCCCGGCAAATGGGAAAACCGTTGCCAGATCGCCGTCGACCCGCTTTCACGGCGTGTCACCGCGATGGCCGGCGATGCCCGCCCGGCCTACGCAATGGTGCTCAAGCCACCCGAGGACGCACGCGATACCTACCAATACGACATGGACGGCTGGCAGTCGCTGGGAGCCGGCGAGGAGCGGACATTCACCGTGTGGTGGTTCGCGGGCAGCACCCGCTCCCACTACAACGCCCAACTGGTGGCGCACTGCGCGGTCGCCAGCGCCCACGGCGATACCGGGTCGGGTGTGGACGCCATCCTCGCCAACACGTCCCGGTACCTCCTGCGCCGCAACCTGGCCCGGGACGCCGAGAACAAGCCGCGAAACGGGCGCTACATCTTTGTCTCGGGCCCCGGCTACGGCTGGAAGCAGTGGGTTTCCGATGGCTTCTGGACCGCGCTCGGGCTCGGGAATCCAGAGTTCACCATCGAGGCCAACAAGGCCGTCTTCTGGACCCGGATGGACTACGAGGACAACTGCCACTACTTCCTGATCTGGGCGGCCCTGATGCGCCGCGCCGGAGGGACATTCGACCGGGAGTTGGCACGGCGCGCCTGGCAATTCCTGCGCAACCACGAACGTGGCGGCTTGTACCTGCCGCCCAGCCTGCCCGGCGCCCCGAATCCGTACGGCTGGAAAACCTACCATGATGTGCTGCCCTACGAGCCCGGCGACTGCCCGACATCCAACCAAGGGTTCCACTGCGCCGCCTATCTGGCGGCCAAGGAAATCGGGCTGCGGGTTTCCGACACCGATTTCCGCGCGGCGGTGGCGGGATACCGGTCGCTGTTCAATACCGAACGCGGGTTCTTTCCCACCAGCAAAATGCAGCGCGACACCCTTGGGCAAGACACCCTGTACGGTGCAACCCTCGGGTACGCGGTGTTTGGACAACGTTTCCTCACCGACCCACAAGTTCTCGCCCATCACCGTCATTCCGAGCGGGTGAAGAGTCCGTTCGGGTTGCGGGTGATCTCGAAGGCGGACGGCTCCCTGCTCGACGGCCATTCGGGGGTGTACTGCTACGGGGGGTCGTGGTTTCTGAACGACGCGTCCAACTACTTGCTGGCGGGCGTCCACGGGTTGCCGACCCGGGAAGTCGACCGCCTGCTCACCGAGCGGATCCTGCGCGAGATTGCGTTCACGCCGGGATTCAACGAGTCGATCAGCACGGTGGACGGCAAACCGCACGGGCATGTGCTCTACAGTTGGAAGTCGGGGGACCGCTGGCTGCGCCGCGAGGTACGCCGACGCCTCGGGCAGCGCGGACCGGACCCGGTGGGCGTCGCGGTCGATCGACGGATCGGGGTGGTTCGGGAGGGCCGCCACCTGAACGTCGTTCCAGTCGATCGGGGAGCCCTCGGGGCCTGATCCGGAGGATGAATCCCATGTTGAAGATGCTGGAGGGTGCGGATATCCCGTCGAAAGACCTGCGTCTCGCGTCGGGGACTTGGATTGGGTACACGTCGCTGCGGACGGATCTTCCCGGCGGCCGTCATGCCAATGTCCGCACCATGCGCGCGCGGGTGGTGCGTCCGGACGGCAGCGGCGACCGGGAACTGGCAGGTTTTTTGGCATCGTCATCCGATACCTGGACCCAATTTGCGGGTTGGTCGCCGGATGGCACCCATGCGGTGGTCGGAGTCGGTTGGCAGGATCCGGAGAACGCCCGATGGGAGGAGTCGCACCGGACGTTCCGGATGGAAAAAGGCCGCTGGCGGTACGACTGCGCACTGGTGGATGTGGTGCGGGGCACGGTGAACATCCCGACCGCCGTCGATCCGGTCGGACATTACAACAGCGGGTTGCACTTCCGCCCGGACGGCAAGCTGGGGTTCACGTCGCTGGTCGACGGTGTTTCCAAGCCGTTTTTGATGGACGCGGATGGTCGGAACAAGCGGTTGGTGTCGGGGGACGGGACAGGGTTTACGTACGGCTACACGGCGTCGCCGAACGGGAAATGGATTGCGTACCACGAGGATTATCAGGTGTGGGTGGCGCGCGCGGATGGTTCGGGGCGCCGACGGATCGACACCGGGAATCCGAAACAGGTGAGGATCCGGGTTTTCGGGCCCACCCGGCAAGGGCGTCGGCGGGTTGGTCGACCAATTCACCGCGGTCGAGTCGAGCAGAAGGACACCGACACGAAACGTCCGCTTGTTGTTGGAATAGGAAGTCGTATCCGCATTGGTCGCCAGAGAACTACCCAGCAACAAGCACACAGCCCAGAAGACCGACACGAACATGGAACGGAACCGGAACACGGCTCCGTTGGCGGTCTCGCAATGCGAACTCTGCCGAATCGTCACTTTCATGGATTTCCTATCGGTCGCGGCCATATTCGTTCGAGTCAACCTCAACGTCTCCGTGTGCTCTCACCACGGTAAAGGAAGCCCGGGGTAACCGGAAGGCGGGGCGACAGTGGCAATTGCCTTCCGAAGCGGTCCAACCGTGCGTCCCCAGGTGCTTCCCAACGGGGATCGTACTGAAACACAATGCCCGCACCCAAGTCATCGGTGTTCACGAATCCCGATGTTCGCGATCGTGGACCGTGAACCGTAGCCCTCGGTTGCGCTGTCGGCGTGTATCCCGCAGCGACCGGCAAGCCGGTCGAGCCGTAGAACCGAGGTACCCACCCCCACTTTTCAAGCCAAGCTCCCTGGTCGCCGATCTCCGCCGGCATGTTCTCGGAGATCGCCCCGTAAAACGTAATACGGATGTCCATGGGCTCACCGTAGAACGGATAGAGCGGATTGATCCTCGACTGTCCGACGACGTCTCCCGACCTATGGTTGCGTGGCGTACTTCCCGGTCGCGTTGGATCCGGCATGATGTAGCGCGCATACGTATCGTTCGGATCGGGATTGAACCACGGTCCCGGAATGATGAACAAGGAACGCTCCTGGGCGTACATGAGCGCCTCGACTCGGACATCCAGTGGCGCGACGCCAAAGCGACTCAACCGGTATCCTGCCTGATTCGGTATGCCAATGCTGGGATCGAACAAGACGCGCATCAGGTTATCAATTCCGACGGCGCTGCTGACAGGGTAGGGCTGGCTGTGGCTCGGGTACAACGCAGTGATACGCAGGCCAAAAACATCGTTGTAGTAGGTCGACGGTCCCTGATTCGCCCCCCCCAGCAACAACGTGGTCGATTGCGTACCTACCCCGCGACCCGGTATCGGCATCAATAACAAATTCGGGAACCCGTTGGTATCGTTGACTCCAACCCGGACCGCGGTACCGTTCTCGTTTTCGGCGGAATGCCTCAGGAACAGATTGGGTAGGTAAGTCGCCCGTCCACCCGCCGGCGCCCAAGGTGACCCGTTTCGTGCGTCGACCGGGCCCGCATTCAACCGGAAGAGAAACGACAGGGTACCGCCGCCAGGCCCCAGATAGATCGCTTTGGTATCCGAACCTGACTCCTCGGACTTGACCAGCATGTCTTCGGGGTTCAAGAACGCGGTCGTGTTGAGTGTCACGTAGTTGCGGGCCAACAATGCCAACGAGGACCGCCCTTGCAGCGTCGCATCACCGGGGTCGTTCCCGTTGAGATTGTCACGAAGCAAATTGCCCGCGACATAAATATTCTCGTTCGAGACCAACGTCACGTGTCGTTCGTAGTATTCCCCGGTCTCCGGATCGCGCCCGCCCAGCGTTCCCCGTACCTCGACATTTCCTTCTGCGAAGATGACAAAGTCACCCCGGTTGACGGTCAGTCCGTTGACAGTGACCCGCTCGGTTGGATAGCCCTTTCGCGCTTCGATCCGTCCGGCCACGCGGGTCGCCGTGGCGGGCGGGGGGGCCGAGGGCCCACTGTGGCGAATCAGCGAAGTTCCGTAAGGAAGGGGCTGTGCGGATGGGGATCGCAACGAAAGCCGTCCCGTACTCGTCGGAGAACGTTCGATCTGAATGTAACGGGGATGAAACGTTATACGAATGGCCGGAGGGACGTAGAGGAAGTCGCCGCGCCAATAGTTGGAGAGGCCCGGGTTGAGCCAATCGCCCCGCAAGGAATATCCACCGAACAGGCCGCGGCTTTCCCTCTGTACATCGTCTCGGTTGGCGATGTACATCCCGGAACCCCATCCAATGCGCCCTGGTGTATCGTCACCGAGGGCCGCCAATCCCGTTGCGTCGGTTGACGTCAGGTAGCGGGCTGGCATTGGTTCGGAATTACGGGTTAGGGCACGGTAGCGGGTCAGACCGTTCGACCCGATCGTCTCGTCCAAGATCGGCGGTTCCAACCGTCCGGTCCGGCGCAATCCACTTTGGCTCGCCCCACCCGAAGGAGTCCCGTCGAAGCCGACCGGATTGTCACGGACAAGGCCGTTGATGGTTTGGAACGCAGTCGAAACCGAGGGGAAGAGGTTCGGAATCGTATCCGGGTCGGCATTGACGTAAACGCGCGACTTATCTCCTTGGCTCAATGCCGCAACCGTATCTGCCACACCTGCCAGACGAATGGCACCGGAGACTTCCAACTGGTCGTTACGATTCGGGTCTAGATTCAGGATATTGACGCCGTGGAACACCAGCGAAGCGTTCGAACGGATCGGACCGTTGAAAAGTGAAACGATTTCACGGGCGACCGGCGCTCCTGCGGTTCGGCCACTTGCGCTGTCCGGCGAGTCCAAGACCGTATTTACCGCCCCGATACTTGCATCAGCCGACCGGTTGTCCTTGTTGGTGAACCAGCGCAGGTAATCGGTCAGACCGATTGCCTTGAACGCGACCAATTCGCGACGAAGCCCCTTGGCTTCGGAATTCCCGAATGTCGTGGGATCGGAAGGGTCTACGGATCCAGACCGACCAACCGAGTCGAGGCGCAAATACTTCCGATCAGGACTAGCATCGGCAGGCAACCCCAACGCGGGGTCGAACGGACGATACACCACCCGAACCAAAGCCCGCCCCCCCTCGCTTCCTTGCGTCGGCGTCGGGCCACCAAAATTAACCCGGGTGTAAGGTCCGTAATCCAACGGCGCACCCGACGCGTCGTAGCCGTCACGTCCAGGATTGACCTCACACAACCAGAAGTAATCAGGGTCGTGCGGATCGATGTCGTTCGCCGGATCGGCAGGGTCGGCTGCGGCATTATTATCGCCGGGCAGATCATCCGGAACCGGACGCCAGTCTGCCCCTTCGGGTGAGCGCGTCAGTTGCTCGTCTAGATATCGCAAACCTGCTTCGGCGAATTTATCCGACGCAGAACGTCGTGCATTTTCACCCGAACCCCGTAGGTTGTTGATCACCAATGCGATGAACAGCCCGCCAACGAACAGAAGCAGGAATAAGACGATAACCGCGACAGTCAGGGACTGCCCCGATTGCGAACGCCGCACCCGTCGCCTCCGGATCGGTTCAAAGCAGAACACAGGGTTATGTTTCATCGGTTCACCGGTTCAGATTCCCAACGCGGACACGATCGCTAACCTGAAGCGTCCGCGCCCGTCGGGTGTTGGTGTCGTACACGCCAACGCCGAAATCGACGAGGATCTGCGACCGAGTCGCATAGTCGACCTTCACGACATCGGGATCCGGAACCACCGACTGGCGCCCGGACTGACTACCACCTGCCAAATCAACCAGCGATTGATCGTCGGTGTTTACCGGCCAGCCATTCTGGGCTCCACCGACCTTGCGCGCATAGTTGTTCTGCCACAGATATCGGATTTCCACGACGCGCTCGGCCACGTTGCCGGAATCGGTCACGGCCTTGGATGGGAGTCCTGGTCCACCCTCTTCGTCAAACTGGAACCGGATCCCATCGTTCGGTTGCGTGTCTTGTTCCAGAAGGAACGTCCGCGCTCCGGTAGCCGCAGTCCATCGACGCCGCGCGGGCGCTGTCCCGTCCAGAGGATCATCGACCAGGGTCGCCTTCTTAACCACAGATCCTGTCGCAGACGGTGCCCGGTGCCAGGAAACCAACGTGGAGATCAAAGAAGTGGCCGCGGCGAGATCCGGTGCAGAGACTTGCTCAGAGCCGGGAACAATCATCAAGCCCCCACCGGACCCCAAGGACCCAAGATTGCCATTACCAAAAGTTCGCATCGGGCTCGGAATGTCCCCGGCGATGGCGTTGGCGGTATCCGATACATACCCGATTCCGGTTCCCAGCCCTAGCGGAAAAACGGCGACTCTGCCTTGATTGGTGGGAACAGCCCCGACCCCGGCTTGAGGGTCCCGAGTATTGAGGCGCAAAACGATGGGCAGTAGGTCGCCATACGTGGGAGTGACACCAGGAACTGCCGCAACCAAGCTTCCGGCAACCATACACAACGGCGCACCCGAATCGTTGGCCGCGAGAGCCGGAAACGCTGTTTCGATGCGGCCCCGAGAGGAGTCCACGGCAAACGTCAGATTCGGCGACTTGACGAAGAGTCGACCTGAAGCCGGCTCGTTCACAACGTAGAACTCGTTGAGATCCGTCTGCAAGGAGCCTTCCGATGCGGTAGGTGTCGCGCGAATCCGAGTCTGACCGTTGGCGAGCACCTCGCGATCGAACCGTACCTGCAAGGTCCCGTATGTAGGACGGGAGGCACCCGCGCCGCTGGCCCCTCGGTAAATTGTCACGGTGAAGGGAAGGACCCATTGTCCATCCTTGGACGTGTACATGGTGGGTACTGCGGAGGGTGCTTCGGCCGCAGCGGCTTGGAGATGCCCGGGCACCGCCGTATCACCGACCACCGTGCCCGGAACAAACCGAACCAATGTCCGCATCGGTGCGTCCGACACCAGATCGCCCGAGGAATCCTTACGCCACACAACCATGTCCATGGTGGGGCCTTGCACGACCGGAGACGCGATTCTCTTCCAGTTGGCTGCGAAACTGTTTCCATTCGGCGCAACGTTCGTGTTGTAGAAGAACAGCGGATCGTTGAAGCCGCCGGCCCCGGATGAAGGGTTGTTGAACTGCGACGGGTCGATCAGGTTGGGATCGGCCGGATCATATTCCGCCCTGTAGAGCAGGATCGGATTATGCGAAACGTCCTTGGGATCGAACGGAGACAATCCGAATTCATAGGGATTGCTGTAGGTCTCCATTGCTCCTGCCGGGGTGAGATTGCGCTGCAACCCGAGGAAATAGCGCACAACGCGTGTTCCGGGCGCGAGCGGCAGTCGAACCATCGAACCGTCGAGGCCTTGCCCTGTCGTCGGGTCGAGCACATCGCCCGGGGCCAACCCCTGGGTGCCCGACGGAACAATGTCGATCTTGGCAAACATGATCAATGGCAGATTGGTCGGAGTGCCACCGGGTGCCATGTTGACAGTTCGGTTCAACGGAATCGCGACCGGTGCCCCTGTGTTGTCGAAAACGTACGCGGCCGACCGTATTTCGCGGGTAATCCGCTCCAAACCGGTCCTGGCGGCAGTTTGCGCCTCGGATTCCGCCCTGGCGCGACGGGTCACATTGAACCCTTGGATGATGGGGATGAACAACAACCCCATCAGGATCGATGTAATCGCGATGACCACCAGAAGTTCGGTCATCGTGAAACCACGGGGTTGCCGTTGTTTCGAGCCACGCCAGATGGTCATCGGCTCCCTCCGACGCTCAAATAGGTATCCAGATCCTGTACCTGCCATGGCGCACGGTCGTCGACTCGGTCTTTCCAAGTGACGCGGACTTTCGCCGAGACCCCTCGGACTTCCCCGCCAACTACGCGGAATCGAACCGTTCCCGCCGGAAGAAACCTTGCCAGATCGGCGTACGCATGGTCGCCGTCTGTCTTGTCGATGGATATCTGAATCGGCGCAAGACGGGTCCGTTCGCCGGAATTGTCCACCGTTTCGAGCCGCACCACGACCGACTTGTTGATTTCGGACCGCCAGAAGTAAATCCGGGTTCCTTCAAGGCCGAATCGCGACGGATCCCCGAAAACCAGCCCTAGGTTGGAACCGTCCGACGGTGGACGTCCTGCCTGTGTCGCGATCCAGGCGCGATAGACGGAGGACGCCTTCTGGACACTGACCGCCCACTCTCCATCACCCTTGTAAAGAATGCGGACCGGTGTTCCGGGGCGTAGGCGGTTCGAGTTCATGTAGAGAGTTCCGGTATCCCACGTACCGTCCCGACCGTCGCGGACCCAGTAATCGGCACCGGAATCCGTGTCGTTACGTAGGTCGTAATCTCCTTGCGCCAGTATCTGCCCCGTGTCGAGCCGGATCAGGCGAAGATCGAAATTCGACGACGGATCGGTGTCGCCAGACGGGAACAAACCGTCGTACAGGGTGTTGTCCGGGTTCGCGTCACCGTTGCGCTTGATCTTGCCCAACGTCAGCTTGACCGGGACCGCACCCGCCGCATCGGCCGTGACCGCCGGCACTTCCCGGTCGTCGCGCAAAATATGCCAGTCGAGGACATAGTAATCCACATATGCCGTGAAGCCTTGGCGGGTAGGCGAAACTTCATCGGGCTGGGTCGCTCCCGCAGGATGGAAGGCGAGCTGCCCCAAGTTGGCGACGCTTGTCGAACCGGGCGACGCGGCAATGTTGGCGGAAACCAACTTGAATTCGTAAGGGTCGTCGGGGGTCCAGTTGTCGCCCGCGGCCAAGCGGCGGAATGCCCGGGTAACCAGATCGCTCCCGGGAACCACGACCTCTCCACCGGTCACGGACGCGATGGGAATCCATTGGTACGAGTTTGCAGGAACGACAACCGATTCCTCGACCGCGCGGACCGCACCGGGTGAACCGTCGTTGGCGTCCCCTTCCGCAACCAGACACCGAACCCGGAACGTTCGTTCACGGGATGAAGGCAGCACCAACAGGTAGGAGCCGCCACCGCCGTTGCCCGGGTCCAGCACGTAATGACGCGCACTGCGCAAGGCACCTCGGAAGCGATAGGGATTCACCGAACCGGATTCCGAATCCGCGTTGGTATCGCCGGGCACCAACGGCGCACTGACAACCGACAGATACGTATCGTGACCCGCGGGGACCGATGTCGGATCTCCGGACGCCGGATCGATGTAGATCGGCCCGAATTTCACCATGTACTGAAAGCCCGACCCGAACGCTCCCGGGGTCGGCATGCCGATCCGCACCGCTTCACCGCGGATGCGCCGCCACTTGTTGACATCGCTGAAGTACGGGTTCCCATCGGATCGCACCGAAAGGTCGTCGGGATCCGTACCGACCACGGTCACCGGGCCCGTGGACTCGACAAAACCGTACTCGACACTGTCCGCCAGATTGGATTCGTCGGATTTCAGTTGCTCGATCATTGCCTGGGCGAATCGTGTCGCAATGATGCGATTGCCCGACGTGCGCAGGAATGTCAGACCGACCGGAAAAACCCGAATGACCGCAAAGACTCCGATCAACAAGACCACGAGCACAACCAACACCTCAACCAACGAGGTGGCTCGGCGGGTGGATCGCGAGGTAGGCATTGCGTTCACCATTGTAGGAATGCGCGGAGGCAGGTGCCTGGGACAGTCAAGGAAGATTCCCGGCCCGCAGGACACAGTGTCATCGGTACGACGACCGTGGGACAGCGACGGTTCCGAAACGCGAAACGGTTCAGTCTATCGGTCCCAATTCATGCACTTTGAAATCGCCGGACGGATCGGTCAACTTGGACAATTTCTTGAGGTCGACAACCTTCGCAGTTCCGCTCAACCACAGGACCACCATTTTGCCATTCGGGGCATGGAAGGACGTTGAGGTGACCACTGTGTCGGTCGGCGGTTGCCGCCAGATCAACTGACGGCGGTATTTGGCGAGTCGGACGTCGTCGTTGGCCCCGTCCGGTTCGGAACCACCGGCAGGGGCGCCCGTTGATGTAATCGGGTACCACGCCCGCGAGTAACGGGCGGCCAGACGCGATTCATGCAATTGTCCCTTGCTGTCGGTGACCACCGGGCTCGCATCGAACACGTCGTAGCGGTAGAACGGCATTTCGACTTTCCCACCCGGAATCAGGCGGGTCATCGCACCCGACGACGGATCGTAGGTCGGGTATCGTTCGGCCGCCCCCACTCCGTCCTCGAGATCCGGCGTCTGCCGGGCGTTGTTCGGAGACGAGAACGTTTCAATGTCGCGGATGTAGACCGGGTAGAGCGATTTCGAATAGATTCGCCGGATGCGCTGCGCAATCGAGGCGGTGGGCAATCCTCCGGCCGGCGCGCCACGGTTCACAATCGACGCGACATCGCGCATCGAGTAGTAGGGAGCTCCCCCGAACGGCGTACCGTCCGCCTTCGAGATCGCCGGGCCGAACAGGTACTCCGGGTACTCGCGGTTGTCGAGTTCGTAGGCGGCAATCGCTTGCGAAATCTTCTGCATGTTCGACATGGTGTTCGCACGGCGGGTGCTTTCCTGAACGGCACCGAACACCGGAAAGATGATCGCCGCCAGAATAGCGATGATTGCGATGACCGTGAGGAGTTCCACCAACGTGAAACCACGGTCCCCGGCTTGAGCACGATGCGATGGCGAACGATGCATGAACGCGAGTCTCCTCATTGGTTGTGTGTCACGCACAACCACCCGAGCGACGAACACAAACGGCGGCACCGCGATCGGTGCACCGCCGATTATACTGCTGACGTTTTTGACGACGCAAACGTCCTGCGGGTTCCGCCTCCTATTCCTCTGCGTCCGCCCGTTCGCGTTATCATTACCGACATGGGACGGACAAACCAAATCGAGGCGGGTGACCGAGACCGGCCCGGTCGTCAAGGTGCCCCTTTGGGGCGTTGGATCGCCGGGGCGGGACTGCTGCTCGGCGCGGCGGCTCTGGTCAATGCAGCCATCGCGTACCGCACGCCCCCTCTTCGAAACCCATTCGACTCCGGTCAAGGGGAACGGTTCCCCCTGCCCGAAGGCGACGTTTGGTACACGATTGTCGGTTCCGGCCCCCCCGTTCTTCTGCTCCATTCGATCGGTGCCGGTTGCTCTTCGTTCGAATGGAGCAAAGTTGTCGACAAGATTGCATCCCGGCATACGGTTTTCCTCGTCGACATCCCTGGATTCGGCAAGTCCGACCGGCCTGATGTGGCCTACGATTCGGAATACTTTCTGGAGTTTCTCGCACTGTTCTGCGATCGTGTGGTTGCCCCGACGTGCCCGGGCCAAACAGTCGACATAGTCGCCGTCTCACTGAGTGCCGCCTGGGCCATCGTCCTGGCGGGGCGGCGTCCGGAACTGGTCGGCAGACTGGCCTTGGTTTCGCCGTTCGGTATCACGTCGGGGCCAGCCCCCCTGCCACTAGGCCGTTTCCTCGGGGCAATCTTGCGTATACCCATCCTAGGAAACTCAATCCGCAACTCACTGACCAGCCGCCGCGCCATCCATGCCACGCTGTCGGCCCGTATTTTTGCCAACTCCGACCGAGTCGATCCGGAAATCGTGACATCGTTTCACATTGCGGCGCACCAGCCTGGACACGGCGATGTGCTTGCCCACTTTGTCAACGGTGACCTGTTCATTCCCGCAGAGGATGCGCTGCGCGACTTACCAGAGCCTCCGTTGATGATTTTCGGTTCCGGCCGAAGCTCGGTTGAAGCAGGGGACCGGGACCGGTGCCGTCAGATTCGTCCCGATGCCCCATCGATCGATATCCCTGATGCGGGCGCCCTCCCCCATCTCGAAACGCCGGATTTGTTCCTGCAAGCGCTCGACCCGTGGCTGGCGCAACGGGACTCCTGTGAGAAACCCGCCGTTCCGTGAGCCCGCCGGCGCCCGAACTTCACCTTTATCTGGGCTCCGAGAACTGCGGGACCTTCCACCGTTGGCTCGACGACCCT
>CAZYBA010000024.1:4853-18665 GCA_964646105.1 uncultured Armatimonadia bacterium | reverse complement strand
GACAACGCGACACGCATACGGGCTCCCGGCGGCTCGTTCATCTGGCCGAACACCATGGCGACCTTGTCGATAACGTGTGCCGTGGTGCCGTCGGGTTGCTTGAATTCCGCTTCGGACATTTCGAGCCAGAGGTCGTTGCCCTCGCAGGTGCGCTCGCCAACCCCGGCAAACACGGACACGCCGGAGTGCTGGACCGCGATGTTGCGGATCAGCTCCTGCATGGTGACCGTCTTGCCGACCCCGGCTCCGCCGAAGAGGCCGATCTTACCCCCCTTGAGGTAGGGGCAGAGCAGGTCGATGACCTTGATGCCGGTTTCCAAAACTTCCGGCTTGGTGGCCAGATCTTCGAAACCGGGTGCAGCGCGGTGAATCGGGTTGTGCTGCTTGGCATCGCACGGACCACGCTCGTCGATCGGGCGGCCGAGGAGGTTGAAGACGCGACCCAACGTCGCGGGACCGACCGGCACTGAAATCGCATTGCCCGTGTCGATCGCGGCGTCACCGCGCACCAAACCGTCGGTGGAGTCCATCGCGATGCAGCGGACAACATCGTTGCCCAGGTGCTGCGCCACCTCGACCACCAGCGGGTCGCCCCCGGAACGTACCGGGATCTCGATCGCATTCAAAATGGTGGGAAGTTGGCCGGGCTCGAACTCAACGTCGACCACGGGGCCTTGAACCTGAACAATCTTGCCTGTTGCCATGCTTGTGAAATCCTGTGCCCATCGGGGACACGCGTGGGGTGGAAATTAACCGGAACAATTTACCGTATCGAGACGGGCGAGTCAATTGACCGACGCCCGAACCGAGCCGTGACGATGCGTTGGCTTCCGTTCGAAACCGGGACCAGGCCTCTAGTATCCCCCCCGGACCAACGGTTCGGCGTTCGCCACCGCCCAATCGGTCAACTGTTGGTGAAGCTCTTCGGGCAGTTCCGGAAGATCCGATATCGCGGAGTTGCGCTCGGCCTGCGCCACCGTGGACGCTCCGGGGATCACCACCGAAACCGCCGGGTGGTCGAGGATCCAACGCAACGCCATCTGTGCCATGGTCAAACTGTCTGGAACGAAGTCGCGCAGTTGCTCCGCCAATGCGACACCCTCCGCGAAAGGCACTCCCGCGAACGTCTCGCCGACATGGAACGCCGCGCCGTCCCGGTTGAAGTTGCGGTGGTCGGTCTCGGCGAAGGTCGAATCCCCGCGGAAACGTCCCGCCAAGAGCCCCGACGCCAACGGTACCCGTGCGATCAACGCAACCCCTTTTTCCTGGGCACGATCGAACAGCACCCGGGCTGGCTTGGGACGGAACAGGTTGAAGAGGATCTGAAGCGACGATATCCCGTCCTGCTCGAGACACAACAAGGCCTCGTCCATCGACTCCACACTCGCCCCGAACCGCGCGATCCGGCCTTCGGTACGCAAGGTTCGCAGATGGTCGAACACCGCACCGTCACGCAACACGTCCGTGGGAATGCAATGCAGCTGCACCAGATCCAGAGCCTGCATCCCGAGCCGCTCCCGAGATGCATCCACATGCGCCCGCATGGTGGCGAGGGTGAAGTTCTCCGGCCAACCGGGCGGCGAAAATCGACCCTGCTTGGTGGCCACGAAAACCCCTTCCGGGCGATCCTCGCGAAGCCAGCGGCCGATCAGCGATTCGCTGCGCCCCATGCCGTACACATCGGCGGTATCGAAGAACGTCGTGCCGTTGGCGTACGCTGCGCGCAGGATCGCCATGGCGTCGTCCTCGGCAACCTCTCCCCAACTGCCGCCGATCTGCCAACACCCCAGTCCGATATCGCCGATCGGAACCCCTGCAAATTGTCGCTGTTTCATCGGGATTTCCGTTCGGGATCAGGCAGCTCGATTCCTTGCCGAAACACGGACATCGGCCCGTTCCAAGTTGTCGGGTACGGCACCGGCAACCGGTTGGCAACACACGTTCGGTGGCTTGCGGAGGTCATGCAGGAATCATAGTCCGGTTGTTGGCCCGATGCCCTATCGATTGCTACCCAACATTGCGTAGGAAAGGCCGAACTCTTTGGGAAAACGGCGTTTTGTACGCAATCCTGCGTATGGTGCGATTCACTTGGCACCGATAGCCTCTCCCCATGTCGGCTTCGAAAAAATGGGCACGGAGGGTTGCGTCAGGCGTCTTCGCATTGGTTTGCGGGATCGTACGGCTGGTCCTCAACCGCACCGTCGCCTCCGCCGGACAAGTGCGATCCCCAGCGGGAACGGAACTCCAAGACCCTGCCCGGTCAATCGTCTCCGTCGCCCGATTTCGGACGCCCCGTGGGCCAGAACCACGGGCGGCGGACCAAGCCCGGGTACGGCACCTGCATTCCCTTTGCCTGATGCCACAACACCCGGTTCAACAACTGTTCATCGTCCACGGTCAACCGATCCGGCGCGGAAAAATCGAGATGTTTCGAGATCGCGGCGAGCGCCGATTTCGGAGGGTTGACCGCGTTCAGGTCGATCTTGGCGTCACGGCAGCGGTACGGCGTGGTGTCGGGCTTGGTCCCGAACGCGCGGGTCATCGGGGTCGCTGCGGCGTCGAACGGGCTCATCGGCTCGAGGCCCAGCAGCAACTCGATGGTCCGCAGCAACGACGTGGTGTTGTAGAACGTCGGGTCGAGAAGGCCCCCGCGGCGTGTGTACGGCGAAATCACCAGCGCGACCGTCCGGTGTGCGTCCACGTGGTCCGGACCGTTCTGCGCGTCGTCCTCGACCACGAAGATCGCCATCTCGTTCCAGAACTTGGACTTGCTGCACGCCTCGACAATCTTGCCGAGGGCGAGGTCGTTGGACGCGACACTGGCCTGGGGCGTGTTGGCCCCGGGGGTCAGCCCCTTGGTGTGATCCTCGGAAAGGGCCATCACCATCAGGTTGGGGAGGTTGCCGTCCGCTTCCCAACGTCCCAAATCGCGAATGAAGATGTCGGCGGCGATATGGTCCCGGACGCCTTTCGCCCGCGCATCCGCCCACTCGTCCGACCGGTTCTTGTTCGTATGGTAGTAGTACGTCCGGAACGACAACCCCTTTTCCGCGGCACGGTCCCACAGCCGCGGTGCCGGTGTGTTCGCGAGCGGATCGTTGAAGTCGCCGTAACGGATCGGGGGCGAGCCCTTGGCGCCGTACTGGGCATGCCAAAGGCGTTGCATCGAATCGGGAACATACGCCGCGTTCGACCAGTGGTGCCCGTCGACACTCACCTCGCCGTTGGCGAAGAAGTTGTCGAACAGCACATATTCGCGCGCGATCGCATGGTGGTTCGGCGTGACATCCTCGCCGTAGATGGCCAGGTCCTTGTCGCCATCCCCCTTTTCCATGTCCCCGAACACCTGGTCGTAGGTTCGGTTTTCCTTGATGATGTACAGGACATGGCGGATGGGAGACCGTTCGCCCACCCGCGAAGGCACGACACTGGTGCCGGGTTGCGGGACGTTGGCGGGCGTTTCCCGCAGCGAGTCGTTCGAGTAGGGGTTGTTGAAGTAGACCTGCTTGGTGTAGGCCGCCAACTGGGCGGGGTTCGGGAGCGCGACGGTCGAGACCACCCCATTCAGCAGGGTAGCGATGTACGGGTAACTCGGGCGGGCTTTCCCCTTCTCCGATGCCGGGGGAGGATTGGGGCCGGTTCCAAGCCCCTTGCCACACCCGACGATCAGGTGCTTGCCGTCGGGGGCGATCGCGACTGCGGTCGGGTAATGCGCAGTCGGGATAAAGCCCTCCGTTTCCGACTTTCCCGGGGTTTCGACATCCACCACCATCACCGAATTGGTGTCGGAGTTGGCGACAAACAGGGTTTTGAGGTCGGGGGCAATCGCAAGTGCGGACGGCGTCGCGCCGACCGGGGCCTTCGGAGCCAACGCCGTGTGGATGCGTTCGGAAACGGCGCCGGTGCGCCGGTCGAAAACCACCACCTGATCGGCGTTGCCGCACGACACGAACACTCGATCGCCGGCAATGCGGATGTCGTTGGGATGGGCCGCAGTCGTGACCGTCATCTGAGTTTCGAGGGTTGCGGGGTCGAGGACATGGACTTTGTCGGAGCCCCAGTCGGCAAGGAGAACAGTTTTGCCATCGGGGGCCCAGCGCAGGACACCGGGTCGCTCACGCCGCTTGAGCGCGCGCCGCGTGGCTTCCTTGCCGGTGGAGGGATCGATCAGGCGCAGGGTTGGAACTCCGATATCGCCCACGATCAACCGGGTGCCGTCGGGCGAGACGGCCAGACCCGATTGGAAGCTGCCGGCACCTTCCAAGGCAATCGGCATCCCCTCGGTCGCCTTGCCGTTTTCGTCGAGTCGCAACACATGAATCCGCCCGCTGTTGCCGCCGTTGGCGTAGAGGGTTCGGCTGTCGGGGCCCCAGGCGAGCCCGGTTCCTTGCGCCCGACCGACCGGGATGGACTGGCGGATTTGGCCGGTGGCGGGGTCGAGCAGCAGGATGCGGTGGGCCGCGGCGCCTCCGCAGTTCATCGCAATCGTCTTCCCGTCCGGCGACACCTCGGCGGTCTGGATCATGTCCCCGGTGATCTGGTGCGACCCGGCGGGGGTGATGACGGCACCGGTTGCCAGACGAACGCCGTCGGACGGGTTCGCACCGAGCGGGCCGATGCGCCGATCGGCTTGCGGAACGAATGCGATAGGGATCAATACGGCGGCGGCAACCGCGACAGGAAGGCGGATCATGGGGAGCTCCGTTGTGGAAACGCACCGCGGGATCGCTCCCGCGGTGCGTCGAACCCTGACTTCGAGAGTGTTGAAACTAGTTGCTGGAATCTGTATCCGGATAGGTGTAGATTCCGCGGCGCCGATATTCTTCCATGATTTCCGCTTGGGTGCGGTTGGTTCCATCCGCGCGGCGCCACGCGGGGTCCTTGAACCACTTGGCATGGCCGTCGCAGAACGTCCAGTTCCGGCCCTCGTTGTGGCGCTGGCCCTTGCGCCAACGCGTGTCGGTCGTCCCGTTTCCGTAGCCGGGAGCGATGTACCAACCGGCGAAGATCCAGCCGCCCGTGGTCGTGCTGCTGCCCACTTCGGCGACGTAGACCAGATTCGACGGCGCTGCGAACGACGCGATCGGGCGCATCTTGGCACCCAAGGCTCCGGAGAGTGTGGGGGTGGAGTATGCGCCGGCGAGGAAATAGTTCCCGGCGTAGGACAGGGGAAGTACCTTGCGCATCGCATCCGGCACATCCTTGATGCCGCTGTAAGCCCCCGGAAACCCCGCCTGGATCAGTTGGGCTTCGTAACAAAACGAATTGGGTTTGTTGAATCCGCCGAACTGCGAGTCGGACGGGCATTTGAAGATGTCCCAGTTTTTGATGTAGGGGGCGGATGCGATCGGGAACGACGCGACACCGCTGTAGAAGACATCGCTCGGCGCCCCGGTATTGGGATCCGAACAGGGGCCTTGCCAGCCGGTCTCCGGCAGGATTTCGTCGTAGTCCTGCGCGTACATCATGGCCGACAGGCCGATCTGCTTGGTGTTGGAAAGGCAACTTGCTTGACGGGCCTTTTCGCGCGCTTGGGCGAAGACCGGGAACAGGATGGCGGCGAGGATGGCAATGATTGCGATCACCACCAACAGCTCGATCAATGTGAATCCGGAGCGCGATTGTTTCATGAATGAGTTCCTCCGCCCGCAGTGTGCGTTGCGACCACTCCGCCGCCATTAAGTCGGTGTCAACGTTGCGTTATCTTTCGATGAACCGGTGACCGGTATTCCTGTTCCTGGCGGAAGCTCGCCTTTGGCCGATCCAATGCGCGGCCCTGTCGTCCCGGTGCCCGAATACCTCTTGCGGCATCGTCGGGTAGCCCTTGGATCTTGGTCACATTCACGAACGGCCGTCCATCCCAGCCTACGCAAGTTGCATGACAATGACGTCGTTGCTTCGGGGGAATCCGATGCCAAACGACATTTCTACTCAATGTTGCGTATGGTGCCCGAACGTCCAGGCGGGTAGGTTGGCGGCATGGTTTTCGCGCTCGCATCGCAACACAACACCGCTTCCACGGGACTGGTTTTCGTCGTCGGGAACGACAAGAAAAAGACCGGCCCGCTCGATGCAGGCCGGTCGTTTGGTCTGGTGCGGACGACGCGAACGTCAGTCTGCGGCGCCGAGGTCGATCGGGTCGATCTTGGCCGCCTGCAACTTCTTGTTGAGAGCCTCAACCGCCTTCTCCAGTTTGTCGAGGCCGCGCTGCGCGTCCTTGGCGATCCCCGCCAACGCCTTGGCTTCGGCCTTGGTTGCTCCGGAAACCGGCTCGGTGATGCCTTCGAAGGATTGCAACGCCGCCGACGTTCGTCCGATCAGGGTCGAGCCGATCATCGACGAAATGGCGTTGAAGTTCGGGACATCGCCGGCTCCACCGGACGCCGGTCCGGTTGTGTTCCGGCGCGGCACGGGCGCGACAGTCGCGAGAATGGCCTCGGTATTCTCCCGCAGGCTTGCCACTTCTTTCTTGAGATCGCCCGTCGCCTTTTCCTCGGCGGATGTCAGGCCGCGACGAACCGCTTCCAAGCCGGTCCGCAGTTGCGACGCTTGCTGGGAGAGCGCGAGCAGCGACTTGTGGGCTTGGAAAACATCCCGCCGCTGGGCATCGGTCAATTGGATCCGGGGGTCATCCGAAACCACGATGGTCTGCTGGGCCGATGTGTCGCCAACCGTGACGCGAACCTGGTAGGTGCCGGGCAACGCCCGCGGGCCACGTCCGCCACCGAAACCACCGCCGAATCCGCCGCCACCGCCACCCTGACGTCCACCCGCCTGGGTTCCGCCGACGGTGCCGCCTCCGGCCGTACCGGCACCGGACGCGCCCTGCGCTCCACGTCCACGACCCGCACCGCCGCGTTGACGTCCTCCGCCGCCACCGGTCGCCGCTCCGGAATTACCGGTGGAAACCCCTTGATGACGCAGGTCCCAGGTGATCTGGTTCCAGCCGGCCGCGACCCGTTGCACCGGAAGGGTGCGGACCACCTCCTTGCCGCTTTTGTCAAGAATCTCGACCTTGATGGCACCCTCCGCCGGCTCTTTCGGAACGAAGTAGGAAACAACGGCGCCGGTTGTCGGATTGGGCGCAATGTGGATGCTGTCGCCTGTGGTGGCCTTCTTGCTCGATTGGCGCCAGTGCACCGCCGGCTTGGGTGGCGCGATCGACACCGGTCCCTTCACCTCTCCACGCGCCAAGGCTTCCAACACCCCGATATCGTCCAGGATCATGAACCCGCGCCCATGGGTGGCCAGGATCAAGTCGTTGTCGCGCGGATGGATCTGGATGTCGTCCACAGGCACCGTCGGCAACGGTTTGCCAAACTGGTTCCAAGACAGCCCGCGATCCCAGCTGGTCCACAACCCACGTTCGGTGCCGATGAACAGGAGGTTTTCCGCCCTCGGATGCTCGCGGATGACACTCAACGTATGGAACTCAGGCAGACTGGACCCAATGGACTTCCACGTCTGGCCGAAGTCTTCCGTCACGTAGACATACGGCTTGAAATCGTCGGCGCGGTGGTTGTCGAGCGCGGCGTAGCACCGGCCCGCGGCGAACCGCGACGGCACCAAGCGCGCCACATACGTCCCCTTCGGAACACCCGGAATCCGGTCGGCCACATTGGTCCATGTCTTGCCGTCGTCGGTCGACACCTGGACATTGCCGTCGTCGGTGCCCACCCAAAGGACACCCTCCTTGACCGGCGATTCCGCGACCGTGATGATTTCACTCCAGCCGGTCTCGCCGTCAAACGCCGAGAGGGTCTGGTTGGTGATGTTTCTGCCCATGACCGGGACCTTGTTGCGATCAAGATTCTTGGTGAGGTCCTCGGTGCGTCGCCACGTATCCCCGCGGTCGGTGGATATGAAAAGGCGGTTGGCGCCCAGAAGAATCTTCTTCGGATTGTGGGGGGATATCTCGAACGGTGTGTTCCAGTCCCAGCGCAGGGTTTCTCCGCCTTCGCCACGGGGCCGGATCGACTTGGTTTCCCCGGTGACCGGATCAACACGGCGCACGGCTCCGTACTGGCTTTCCACGTAAACCGTACGCGGGTCGGTCGGGTCGATCCGGGCATGGAACCCGTCCCCGCCACCCACATTGATCCATTCGTCGTTGGTAACACCCCGGCTTCCCATCAGGGTGCGGCTTGGCGCGCCCCAGGTGCCGTTGTCCTGCAGCCCGCCGTAGATCCAATACGGTTGCTGGAAGTCGAAGTACACCTCGTACGGCTGGGAAAGCGGGAAGTGGTTCAGGTAGTCGAACGTCTTCGCGCTGTCCCACGACACCTGCAGACCGCCGTCGGTGCCGAGAACCAGATGCCGCGAGTCCTTGGGGTTGATCCACAGCGCGTGGCCGTCGGCGTGCACCTTGGCGTTCGAGATACCGTCCTCGTTCCGGAATGTCTTCCCACCGTCCCTGCTCCGGTACATCGAGACCCCGAGCACCCAGATGGTCTGGTCGTCGTTGGGGTCGATCCGAACCTGGCTGAAGTACATGGGACGGGGGTTGGTCCCGCTCATGCGCTTCCACGACTCCCCGCCGTCGTCGGATCGGTAAAGCCCACCGTTGCCGGTCGGGTTCTGGGTGGAAGCGCTGTTTTCCGATTCGACCAGCGCGTACACCACCTTGCCGTCCTTGCGCCAGATGTCGAGCCCGATCCGGCCGAGCTCCTTTTCGGGCAGGCCGGCGGAGACCTTCTTCCATGTCTTTCCGCCGTCCACACTCTTGTGGATTCCGCTGCCCGGACCGCCACCGGCGAAACCGAACACCGTGCGCCGACGTTGGTACGTCGCCGCGATCAGGACATCCGGATTGGCGGGGTCGATCACCAAGTCCGTCGCGCCGGTATCGGCGTCGATGTAGAGCTGCTTTTCCCAGGTCTTGCCGCCGTCGACGGTCTTGTAGACTCCACGGTCCTCGCTCGCTCCCCAAAGTCGCCCGACCGCCGCCACCCAAGCGACGTCCGGGTTGGACGGATGGACAATCACCCGGTTGATGTGGTGGGTATTGGCGAGCCCGAGGTGGGTCCAGGTCTTTCCGGCATCGGTGGAGCGGTAGACACCATTGCCCCACGACGAGCTCTGGCGGTTGTTGGCTTCCCCTGTACCGACCCAGATCACCGAGGGATTGGACGGAGCGAGGGCGATGTCGCCGATGCTGCCGGTGGTTTCGAAATCGAAGATCGGCGTGAACGTGGTGCCGTGGTTGGTGGTCTTCAGGATCCCGCCTGCGGCGGTCGCAACATAGTAGGTGGCCGGGTCGCTCTCCACCACGGCGATATCGTTGATCCGTCCCCCCATGATGGCCGGCCCAACCGCCCGCCATGACAAGTTGTCGAGGATTCCGGTGGTCGGCGAAACATCCTGTGCGGAAACGGGCACGGCGACACCGAGGCTGGCCAGCAGCAACGGGGTAATCCAACGCGAGGCGGCATGAGTCACGGGCTATTCTCCAAAAGTCAAAGAGACGACCGGCGGATCCGGCAGCATCGAACAAGGCCTCCCGGTATTGCGCCGTCGGACGCGTACCGGTTCAAGGCACCCCGGGGAAGACGTCACCACGACCGCGACGGTTCACCGGAAACGGCGAATTGTAGCATCCGCGAGGGAGTTTTTTGGTCATTCCCAACGGCGGGGATCACCGCGTGGGCCCGGGTGCACTCGCCCGATTCCCACGCGGAATCAGGAGGGAACCGACACTTTCTGGAAGCAGATCCGACGTCGTTTCCAAGTCCACGCCACCGCAACTTCGTCGGGTCCGGACGCGACGATCGCCGGGTACGAAAATTCGCCGCCCTTTTCGGTTTCGAGATCGACAAAGCGTGTCCACTTGCGACCGTTGTCCTTCGACACCAGCAACGACAACGGAGAACGCAGCGGCCATCCCCCCTCGATCGGATTGCAGCACAGCACCAAGCGGCCGTCGCCCAGACGCACCAGATCGATTCCCGAATTGTTGTGGGGCAAGTCGATCTTTTCGACCGGAGACCAAGTGCGCCCGTTGTCGCTCGAGTCGGAACGGCACACCCGCAGGCATGTCGACCGGCACAGAAGGTGCAGCTGCCCCGGCGCTGATTCCCAGACGGTGGGTTGGATCACCCCATGCCCGGTGATTTTGCGACGGTCACACGCGATATCGGGGGTTCGTTTCCAAGTCATGCCTTGGTCGTGGGAAATATCCAAAAAGACGTCCCAGGTTTCCGATTTGTCGCCGTGACGTACTTCCGTCGACGCTCCTGCGAGCCAGGTTCCATCGGCGAGCACGATCGGCTTGTTCTTGACCGGACCTCGCCCGCCGATGTCACCCGGGACCGATACCCGCGGTGCCGACCAACTCCGGCCATCGTCGGTCGAAACCTGAGTCCATGTCCGCCATTCGGGCACACTGACACCAGTCTTGAACCACAAGTGCATGCGGCCGTCGGGCGCCTTCAGCAGCACCGGATTCCAGTGCGCCTCCTCCACCGCCCGCGCAATCTTCTTCGGTGCCGACCACTTGCCTTCCGGGCTGCGGTGTGCCGCCCAGATGGCAACATCGGGGTGACGTTCATGGCTGCCGGCAAACCATGCGGCAAGCCAGCCGCCATCCGCCGTCGGCGCGATCGTGGACGCATGGCATTCGGCAAACGGGGGGTCGGTGAAAAGGAATTCGCGGCGGGTCGGGTTCATCAGGGTTACCGGCTCCAGGGGAGTAGGGTTTCACGCGCCGATCGCCCGCACGACCGCGCCCCGACCTCCCGGCCGAGCCGCCTGCCGTGGCGCGTCGGCGTCGACGCGGGAGAGGTTTTCAGCGTCATTCTACGTCGAATTGCGTGGCAACCCGCAGTGGCCCACCCCCGCTCCACTCGCCACTGCGGCGGAAAAACGGTCCCGTTGCCACCAGGCAAGGTATTGGCGGCGCTGAAAGTGCACAACGCATCGCCCCGCACATCCTAAGGAAAGAAACAACGGTTCGTCCAACCGGCAATGCCGGTTTCACCGTCGGGAATGGCGCTTCGCCCCCACGAACGCGGGGCGAAGCCGAATGTCCGGCCGAGCGCGGTATCGATCAGGCAGTCCGCGCCGGATCCGGTGAATCAACGCGGGACGCTGATGCGGCTGATGTTGAACGGAGCACTGTCGGCGGGCTTGTAACGCGCTCGACGGAACGGCAGGTCGGCGGTGCGCACCCGCACCACCTTGGGTTCAAACCCCAACTGCCCCGCCACGGACGACACCCCGTCGTACGCATCGTCGAGCGACTCGAACAGGAAGACCCGCTCCTGCCCGTTGAGCCGTTGCACCACAATTTCGTCCGGACCAAGTTCCGTCGCCATCAATGCCAAAACCGATTCCGGCATATTCCTTTGAGTCCGCAGTCCTGTCGCCAGCAAGTCGTGTTCGTGCTTCTTCATCCCGTTATTCCGTCAGCTAAATCAACGTTCGGAATCTGCTCCGACGGTTGTCTGACGGGACATGGACGCAACATTCGTGCCTTGGATGCGCGCTCGCGCAATTCGATCGGCTTGCCAGACCACAACCCGTAATTCCTCCAGTTCCTGAAGGGCCACTCTTTCCCGATCGAGCGGGGCGGGGGGTGGACTCGGTGCCGGGGCTTTTGGGAAAACCAATACGCCGGAGGCAGGAATGGACGACGCTCCCGGCCCGGTCCGAATTCCTGTGCCTTGCGAAAGGGCGGACACCGAGGATGCCGACGACAAACTTCGGCCCAGCGCGATCGGGGAACGTGTGAACGCCGATCGAGTTTCCCCGGCGGGTGGAGCAGCTTGGCGGACCAACAGGAATGTCAACAGACCAAATCCGAAAACCAACGGCACCCCGATCTGAACAATCCCCATGGTCCACCAAGGGTCGCAGTTCCGGCAGCGGCCGTCGCTTCCGCGGCGACGTCCGCAATGCAGGCACCAGCCCGATTCGAACGTGCTCACCGGGATCGGGTCTCCGCACGGTTGCCGACATTCGTCCTGCGCGGATCCAGTGACGGATTCGGATGCGGGCACCGAGCGCTCACTCGCCTGCCTCCGGTCCTTCCGACGATGCGTCGTCCTCCCGATCGGCGCGCATGATTCCGACCGCGACCGGTGCGGTGGGCGCGGACAGCTTCGGGAACAACCGGCAAAGCACCACCTGAATGCTTCCCGCGCACGGAACCGCGAGCAACATCCCCCACAATCCCGACAGGGACGCCCCGAAAAGGATGGCGAACAACGCGATCAAGGGATGCAGGCCGACCCCGCGTCCGACAATCCGCGGGGTGACAATGTTGTCGAATGCGGAGTTCAAGACCATCAGGGCCACCACGAACGACCCGATGGCGGCAGTGCCCGCTCCAGCCACGATTCCGACCACGATCGTCAGCAACGCCACCGCGGCAAAGCCGATGTAGGGAACCACGTAAAACAACCCGCCGACCACGCCGATCAACAGGACATAGCCGCGCATCGGTGCGAACGCGATGCTGGCGGCAGCCAAGACCACCGTGGCGACCACCATGTACGCCAATGAAACCTGCGCCATGCCCCGGATGTAGCCGCCAAACACCCCCGCGACGTCGTGGGCGGTGGTGACAAATGCCGCACGGGCCCGCTCCGGCAGTAGGAAAAGCAAACGAGCCCGCAACCGATCCAAGTCCATCAAGAGATAGAACGTCACAATCGGGATCAGCAGCGTGGAGAACAGAGTGGTGAACGAGCCGACGATCAGATCGGCCACCCGGGACGCCGAACTCTTCAGGGCCCCGGTGATCTGCTCGGAATAGCGCGATCCGACGTCCTGCAGCGACTGCGGCAACTTGAGCGGCCCAATCGATCGATTCTCCGCCAGCCAGGCGTCGACCGATCGTTGCAACTTCACCGGTCCTTCGTCACCAACCCACGCCACGACATTCTGAGCCTGTTGCACGAGGTTGGGAACCACCCAGACCAAGATGGCCGTGAAGAGGGCGAGGAAGAGGGCGAACGCAAGAACCACCGCCGGTGCACGCCGTCCCTTGGTCAGGAATTTGACCTGATCCTGGAAGCGATTGACCAACGGGTCGAGCAATAGCGCCATGACGCAGGCGGTTGCGAACGGGGAACCGACCTGTGCGGCGACCGAGCCGAATTTCCAGAGCAGCCCGAGGCTCAGCGCAGCGGCCGTGGCGCCCAAAAAACCGCTGGCGCCCAACGCGAATGCGTCCGGGCGCCAGATCGAACGACTGCCCGCTTGGGAAACGTCCGGCCGGGGGGAGTCGCTCATGTCGGGAATGTCAGCCGTCGAGGCGGGCGGCCAGATCCTCGCGGGTGCGTGAATAGGCATCCCGGCCCGCTTCAATGGATTGGCTCAGGTTGGTGCGTGTCTTGGCGGCGACATCGCGGGCACGTTCGGAAAGTTCCCCGGCAGCGTCCCTAAGTTCTTCGAGAGCCTGCTCCGCACGATCGCGCAAATCGTCACGGGTCTCCTTACCGGAGCGCGGGGCGAACAACACCCCGAGGACTCCTCCGATGGCAACCCCGATCACGATGCCAGCCGCTGCGGCGGCCCACTCGGCTCCGGAATCCTGTTCATCCTTGCAAGCCATCGTCCGACTCCTTTTCGTTGATAGTCCCACCCCCGAGCACACAGTCCGCGAGGGGACCCGTGCCGTAGAAAACCGCCGCCTGGCCGGGGGTGACCGCACGCAGGGGACGTTCGAACCGGACACGAACCGTGCCATCCGCATCAGGCTCGAGCACCGCCGGTTCCGGGCGCATATTGTAACGTATCTTGACTTCGCACGGGATGGCGACACCCGGCTCAGGGTCGGCGATCGAGACCCAGTTGACATCCTCCGCCCAG
>CAZYBA010000024.1:0-4843 GCA_964646105.1 uncultured Armatimonadia bacterium | reverse complement strand
CCATCTGCGCGATCGTTCGCCATGTGTGGCGCAGCGACTCCCACCTCAGTGTCGAACTTCCCGCCGGTCGCGTCGACACGCACCACATACAACGGAATCGGCGAACCCACATTGATGCGCTTGCGCTGGCCCACCGTGTAGAACGCCACACCGTCGTGGGTGCCGCGAACCTTCCCCGACGTATCCACAATCTTGCCGGCGGCCACCGACTCCGGGGCGGTCTTGGACAGGAAACGCGTGTAATCGCCTTCCTGGACGAAACAAATCTCCTGCGAGTCGGGCTTTTCCGCCACACCAAGCCCGTGGCGGCGCGCGATCGCGCGGGTCTCTTCCTTGTTGGCAATCTCCCCGAGGGGCATGGTCATGTTGGCCAGCTGATTGCGGGTGGTGGCATACAGGGCGTAGGTCTGGTCCTTGTCCGGATTGCCCGCGCGTGCGAGCACTCGGCGACCGGTTTCGGGATGGTCGAAAACCCGCGCGTAATGCCCCGTGGCCAGATAATCCGCTCCCAATTCGAGGGCGCGGCAAAGCAACGCGTCGAACTTGACGTGACGGTTGCAGTTCACACACGGATTGGGGGTGCGACCGCGCCGATAATCGTCGACAAACGGCGCGATGACCCGCTCGGCGAACATTTCGCGGTAGTTGAGGACATAGTGCGCAATGCCCAACTTGGACGCCACCCGGCGCGCATCCTCGACAGCACCGAGCGAACAGCAGCCGGCCCCTTTGGTCTCGGTGGTGGATTCCTGCCAGATCTGCAGGGTGATGCCGACGACATCGTGCCCCTGCTCCATCAACAAGGCAGCGGCGACCGACGAATCGACACCCCCACTCATGGCAACCACAATTGTCTTCGGACCGGAATCCATCGCAACGGACAGTATACCCTCCAGCGACCATGGATTCGTCCGCGCCGGAGGGAAAAGCCCCGCCGAACCCCGTTGGCCGGAGGACTGCTATGGTATAGTGTCGGCGGCTCGACGGGCCCTGTGTCAGGAGGTACGCTTTGCAATTCAGCATGCAGTTCGGCAAGATGGCCCGCGCGTCGGCGCTGGCGGGCATTGCTGTCGCCGCGGTGGTGGCCGGTGGTTGCGCAGGTGGCGCCAACCGTATCGATCCCAAGGTCCCCGCCCCCAAAGTCCGAGACATCTCCGGTACCTGGGGCATTACGTCCCTCGCCAACACCGAAAAGTTTGTCACCTGCCAGGACCCCAACAACATCCTTGGCGACTCGGTGTCCGAATTGATCGACCGCAATGTCGTGGTCGCTTCCTGCGGACCTTCCGACAAGTTCACCTTCGGTCCTAGCGACAACGCCGGCAACGGAACCTTCGCGTACGAATCCCTCGGCAACGTGAGCGAGGGGACATACACGGTCGAACGCGAACGCGTAACGTTGGTGCGAACCCGGTCCAACGGAGCCGCGTTGGCCGCGCCGCTCCAGAAAATTGTCTATTCGATTGTCGACACCGCCGACGGCCTCGACCTGGTACCGACATCGCAACCCGTTGCCTACCGCCTGCGCAGCAACGAACTTCCCGCCACTGACGAAGACGGTCGGGTGATTGTCGAAAACCTGACCCCGGTCCTCAACACAGACGGTACGGTGAACACCATCATCCTGCCCAACACCGACTCGGTTGCCGTGGTTCAAAAGGACTTGACTGTCAAGGTCGGAAATTTTGTGACGACCAACGATGTGACCGACACGCCGGGCTTCGTGCGCTCCTACTTTGTGAAGCGGTCGCTGCGCAAACGCTGAGCCACCGGAACAGGTCTCGAAAATGACAACGGCGCGGGAGCTTCCCGCGCCGTTTTCCATGCCAATCGTCACGACCGGCGATTCTGCCCCTGAACCGTACCCACCCCGACTGGAGGTCGACGACAACCGCCGAAAGCGCCGGGCCCCCTCTCGATCCCCGTCGGAACTACACCGCGGAAGCCGTGCCGCCAAAAACACCTCAACCGCGCCACAAACGTCGGGATGCCCCTCACGACACGGCGCCCTGTGCGCTCAACCGCTCTCCCGCCCCCGCTCCCGCGCCCGATCCGCCGCGGTCCGGCCGTACCGGTCGCGCAGCAATGGATCCGCACCGAACGCCAACAAGCGTCGGACCGCACCCGAGTCGCCCTCTTCGGAAGCCCGCATCAACGCCGTGGTCCCGTCCGGATCCGATATGTCGATGACGCCACCGCAGAGCCGCAGGAAACGCAGCGCTCCGTCGTCACCCGCCACCGCAGCCTCGTATACCTCGTCCATGTCGGGACGATGGCTGCCGAGCGGGGGCAATGCCGGCAGGCCGGGATCATCACCCCACGCCATCTGGTTCAGTGTTTCAGGACGAACGCGGCGTGCCAAGGCGGGATCCGCGCCATGCTCCAGAAGCCACCGCACCATCTCCGGCTGCCCGGTCAATGCCGAAACGTCGAGCGGGGTCCCGATCCAAACGGTTCCCGCATCAAGCGACGCACCACGCGTCCGCAACAGCGACACCAAATCCACCCTGCCGCGAGCAACCGCCCCCATCAACGGAGTCTCCATTCCCGCCACCGGCGCGTCCAGCAAAACCCCGGATGGCAATTCCAAACGATTCGCCAACTCGTAATCGCCCGCCGCCACCGCCTCCAAGAATCCAGTCCGCGCGCCCGCCTCCACCAATACAGCGTTGGCAGCAAGATTTTCACTGGTCAACGCCACCAACAGGGGGGAGTGGCCCAGACGGTTGACCGCATCGACATCGGCACCCGACCCGAGCAGACGCCGGATCGCCGGCAGGCACCCGCCCTCCACTGCCGCGTGCAACGGCGTATCCGCCATCCGGCCGGGTTCCGAAACCCAGTCCTCAACATCCTCCCCAGGTGTCAACGCCTCCCACAATGCGGAATCACCCTTGCGCAAAGCCACATGCCGCGCCGTATCGCCGTCCCGGTTGCGTGTCCCAACCACTGCACCCGCATCCAGCAACAACGCGAGCAGCTGGCCCGCCCCGGCAGAGTCGAGATGGAACAGCACATCCTGGTTGTGACGATCCAACGCCCGCGGATCCGCGCCATGCTGCAACAAGAGGGTCGCCATGGGCAGATGGCGGGCCGCGACCGCATCCATCAAGGGTGTCTTCGCCAATTCGCGCCCGACATCCGGATCGGCTCCGGACCGCAGCAATTGCTCGAGCAGAACCTCGTCGCCGCGCCGGACCGCATCGTGGAGCGCCGTCGCTCCGGTTTCGTCCGAGCACGCCGGATCGGCACCGTACGCGAGCAGGATTTCCACCGCAGTCGACCGGCCGTCCTCGACCGCCCACGACAACGCCGTCCGACCGGTGGTGTCGCGTTGGTCCACCGGAATCCCGCCGGCCAGCAAGCGTTTCAGAATCCGCACCAAGCCGAGCGCGGCCGCACCATGCAATGTGTTCCAGTCGTGCGGACAGACACGGAACCCGGCAGGCGCGGCCCGAAACGCAGGGGCATCGGCGAAATGCCCCAACGCCTCCCGGGATTCACGGGGATCGCGCGGGGGCAGTCCGTGCGCCGCGATGTGGCGGCGTATGCGTCTCCAAGCAAACGACATGGTGCTATTCTCCCGCCACTGCACAAACCGCACCATACGCAATGTTGGGTATTTCGCAGTCGCTGAAAACGTGATCCAATCCCCGCACCATGCAGGTTTCGAGGTTAATCGAATGGTTTTCGGCTCGGTTGATCCGGGGAAGCATGCCCTGGGCCCGCCGGGTGACCGCGTTGCCGCCGGCCGGCAGAACCCGCCGAAACTGCGAACCAGCCGCTGCACCCGATGCACCGGGACGAACAGCAACGGAATCGACATGCCTGCGCCAACCGACGGTGCCGTCCGGGGTTACCCGAGACTTCCGCCCGCAAGATTTGGCAACGCACTCAGGATTCGGGAACGCTCAACGACTCCACCGGTCCGGTACGCCAGCCTGGACCTGCTTCGGCAATGCTGTGCCAACTCGCACCGTGATCCCGCGTGTAACAGACATCGGCGCGCGCGTACTGGACCGCATAGGCAACCCGGGGCAACGGCGACGGATTGGGGCTCGAACCGTGCACGGTCAGTCGCGTGAACGCCACGGCGTCCCCGGCCGACATCCGCACCGGAACCTTGCGCAACGGCTCGAGACCACTGTCGCGCACCGTGCCGTCGGCGTCCTTCACCGACGGCAGAGTCCCCACAAAATGGGAGTGAGGAACCATCCACAAACAGCCATTGCTCTCGTCGATCGGCATGGTCGCGATCCAAAGATTGATCCCCGGGCCATCGAAGCGCGTGTATTGGTTGTCTTGGTGAAAATGGAACGCGCCGCCGCCGCCGGGGGATTTCACGGCCGTAAACGGCAGATAGAGACGCGCGTCACCGCCCATCAGGAACCCCGCGATGCGCGCCAGTGTCTCGCTGTTCACCAATGCGTCGATGGCGCCGCCCGCGAGATACTCGGACGTTTGCCGAAGGGACGTTTGTCCGAGGCCGATGCTGTCCATGATGCCCATGGTTTCATCGTGAAGCCACGCGGCGAACCCTGCGTTCACCAATCCGGGCAGATGCACCCAGCCGAATTCCTCGTAACAGCCGCGCAGGGACGCGTCTTCCTGAAACCCATCGATCGGATCGTTCATGCGGGTCTACCGACTTTCTGGAAACGCCTGCCTGCGGATGGCGGTCCACTTGGCGTGGGCTACCTGCGCGCGCAGTTGCGCGGTGCGCAGGCCGAATGCGCCGTCGAGAACGGCGCCCTGGAACAGTGCGGCCCGCAAATAGGCGACCGCAGCGTGGGAAACCGCAGAAAACCGTCCCGCACGATGGCCGGTCTCGAACATCTGGACC
>CAZYBA010000023.1:18104-18690 GCA_964646105.1 uncultured Armatimonadia bacterium | reverse complement strand
TTCACGATCGACAGCAACAATGCGGCTGCGTATCCGTGGTGTCTTTGTCTTTGTCCGCCCAAGGTAAGACGTCGGGGTTGAGCAGGGCCCCGTCGGCGCAGGAAACCCCGACCACCGGGGAACCGGAGCGGAGTTGGTCCTCGGCGTAATCGTTGCGCTGTTGGATGGCGTTGTGAAAATCGTAAAAAGTCGACATCGGATCCTCAGAGAGCGGTGCCCTTGCCGACAACTTCGGCGACCGTCGCGGCGAGCAGATCCTCGGGGACATCCGCCACACCGTCCGCAGTGACTGTCTTGGCGACCGGAAGCACCTTGGCTGCCCCGCCTGTGGCGGCGTCGAGGTCGGCGGCGATCTCGAGCAGGGTGAGGGCTTCGCGGAGCGCCGTGGGCAGGTCCATGGCATTGAACGGTCCCTTGGTGCGGACCACGTATTCGAAGGCGCCGCGGATCTGGGTGGATCCGGAACCGGCCGCGCCGTATTCGCCGGTCTCGAAGCGCGCTCCCCCGGCGTCGTAGAAGAAGATGCGCCCTTCGCCACGCTCGGTGTCGTACATCGCCATGACCGGCACCACCAAGCCCACCCCGG
>CAZYBA010000023.1:13877-18037 GCA_964646105.1 uncultured Armatimonadia bacterium | reverse complement strand
CCATGTTGCCGGCCATCAGGCGCCCGATCTCGTTCAGTTTGCCGTCGAGGCTCATGGTCTGCAGCTGCGAACGTTCGTAGTACTTGAACGCATGGCGCAGGTAGCGTGCAAACTCCATGGCCTTGGAGAACGAGCCGGAGATGGCCATCAACGTGAAATCGTCGAGGGCGAGCACCTTCTCGGCCTTGTCGTACATGATGGCGAAACCGCCGGTGGCGCGTCGGTCGCCCACCGTCAGGACGCCACCGTCGTACTTGACAGCGATGACCGTGGTGCCGTGGATGTCGGACGCCATGCCGTCGGAGGGACGGGGGGCGCTGTGCGCGGCGGGGGACGGCGCGGCAGCCGGATTCCATCCGACCAGCGACGCGAAGTCGGTGGGGCGAGCGGGCGCGTCCATGGCTTACTGGCCGCTGCGCTGGCGGTAGTTGCGGCCGAGCTTTGGGTCGACCTTTTTCATCCGGTCCATCAGGCTGCGGGATTCCGGACGTTTGACATCCGGCTTGACCGGGCCTTCGTTGTCGGAGTCGCGGCGCAGGGGATCCACCGGCGCGATCGGTCGCGTCAGGCGGTCGTCGATTTGGATGAATTCGTGCATGATTTGCCTCCGGTCCGTGAAACCGTGAATAAACATCATACCGGTTTGACAGCCTGTTTGTACCCGGATTCCAGTTGGGACGCGACCGCGGACCAGGGGAATGTCCGGGCCTTGGCGACCGCGCCGAAGCGCAAGCGTGTGGCGAGGTCGGTGTCGTTGATCAAACGTCGGACCGCAGCGGCGATCGCCTGGGGATCGTTTTCGGGAACGGCGATGCATTCGGAGTCGGATGCGAAACCGGGAACCGGCCCGTGGGGCGCGAGCACCACCAGCGCCATTCCCGCCGCGGCCGATTCGAGGACCGTTGGGTCGTAACGTTCACTCGGGGCGGTGGCGATGTGGATGTCGTGCTGAAGGTACTGGGAACGACGTCCCCGATCGGAAAAGTCGGTTTCCACCTCCACACCGTCACGATCGGATTCGGGAAAGGCCGAACGAATCGCCGCGGGATCGGCATCGGGCGCGACTATCCGCAGGTGGATCTGGGGAAATTCGGCGCGCAGCAACCGCAACGCGTCGACCATCGATTCCGCCCCGCGACGTTGTGTCCATGGACCCATCCACAACAGGCGCGGCAGGGTTCCCTCCGACATGCGGTGCTCCCCGCATCCGAACTGGTTGTCGTCGGTGCCCGCCCCGATTTCGACAATGCGCGACTCGGGAATGCCGATCTGTTCGTTCAGGTAAGTCCGGTCGGTGTCGTTGGTGCAGAAAACCACCCGCGCGGCCCGCACAGCGTCGGCCCAAGGGCGCAGCACTTTTCCGGGAAAGCGGAAACGTTCCCACCAGCCGGGCAAGAGCCGATAGGTGTCCTCGGAACGAACGCGGAACTCCCACTCGGTGCCGAGCAACGTGGTCGCCCGGACAACCACCGGGAGCCAATCGGGTGCGCAGTCCAGGCCCGCGATGCAGTCCTGCGGGATTTCAACCAAGTCCCATGGGCCGTTTTCGGCAATGCGGGTCGGTGCGGGCATCGGACCGAAGCGGATGCCCCGTGCCGATTCGGGCGGAGCTGGCATTTCCAAAATCCCGACCGTGTGCCCGTGGGCTTCGAGACATCGGGTGGTGTGCTCGACCAATATGCGGTCCGGGGCGTTTCCGGCCGCGACCGCGCGCAGGATTCTCACGCCGGTGCAGTCCCGCTGGCCGAGGCGCAGAGCTTGTCCACCGCAGCCGCGTATTGGTCGGGCGTGGACGCTGTCTCCCAGGAGCGGCGCAACACCGGGTCGGGGGTGATCGGCAGGGCTGAAAGGCGAAGCACTTGCGGCTTCCCTCCGCCGGTTTCCATTTCGAGACGGCTCCATGTCACGGTGCGGATCTTGTCGGGGAAACGACGGATCGCTTCGCCGCGCACCAGCGCCCGGAAACTGCCTTCCGGGGCGCGCTCGAGAGCGTTCTCCACCGCGGCGTCCGGGACCAGACGGCGGATGGCGCCTTCCTGGTCCAACCCGTGCCACAAGCCGTTGTCCGGATCGATGTCGTGGTAGGCGAGGTCGAGGCTTTGCAATGCGGGATCGTCCCAGCGCATTCCCTCGGCGTCACGGAACGCATCGAGCAGGGTGTATTTGGCGACCCAGTCGACGCTGTCGGCGCAGGAAAGCGGATCGGCCGCGAGGCGGTCGAGCAGGGCTTCCCATTCGTCGAGCACTTGGTCGGTTTCGGGCGAGAGGCCTGCGAGGCGGGTGCGGGCGGCCCCGGCGATGGCGCGTTGGATTTCGACGGCGGTGGCGCTGGAACCGTCGCGCAGCCCGACACGGGCGGTGAGGGTGGGGTCGGCGGCGATGGTGCGCTGGGCGACCACGGGATCGGCGAGGGCCCATTGGTCTGGATTCCAGCCGTCCTCGATCAGGCGCAGCACAGCCAGCGTGGTTCCGAGTTTGAGGAATCCTGCCACGTCGCAGAGGTTGGCGTCCCCGCAGATCACATGCACCCTCCGCCAGTGACGTGGGTCGGCGTGGGGCTCGTCACGGGTGTTCACCAGCGGTCGGTTGTGAAGCGTGTCGACCGAAGCCAACGTGGTGAGGAAGTCGGCGCGTTGGGAAATCTGGAAATCGATCTTGGGTGCGCCGGGGCGTTCGGTACCCACTTTCCCGGCGCCGGCGAAGATGGGGCGGGTGGCGAGGAAGGGCAGGAGGCCCTCGAGCAGGCGGTCGAACGGGACATCGCGCCGGGACAGGTAGGACTCGTGGGTGCCGTAGCTGGCGCCGTGGAAGTCGGTGTTGTTCTTGAAGAGGGAGACTGCGTTGCCGCCGAGGTCGGCGCTGCGCACGGCGGCCAGTTCCGCGAGGATATGTTCCCCGGCCCGGTCCGCGGCGAGGACGTCGAGCACCGACGTGCACTCGGGGGTGGAGTATTCCGGGTGTCCGTGGTCGTTGTAGAGGCGGGCTCCGTTGGCGAGGGCGCGGTCGGCACGGACTTCGCGGTCTGTGGAATGGGGTCTGCCGTCTTGTTCGAAGCGGGCGTCCACCGGATCGATGGAGAGATGGTCGACGGTGAACCCGCGCAGGTCGCGGCGCGGGTGCTCGTCACGGTAGTCCCAGAGCGCGACATGGGGACGCGTGACGCAGCGCACCAAATGCCCTGCTTCGTCGACCAGGTCTGCGGCGCCTTTGCCTTCGACCTGTATTCCGTATTCGGTCTCGATCCCGATCATGCGGGAAGCAGTATACCGAGCGGTTGGTGGCTCGGAGACTGCGGCGTTGCAGTCTCCGGGCTCAGGACCGGTGGAAATCGGCGGGCTTGGCTGGCGCGGAGTGCCGGGACGAAGCGCGGGCCCGCGGTAACGGGTGGGTTAATCGCCCGAGTCCGGGAAAAGCGTCGCGGAGACCACCGGAATTCCCAGCACCTTGTTTCCACGACTCGGGCCTCGGCTCACGGGTTGGCGGCGCGCCGTGCGGTCTCGCGGAAGATGTCCTTGAGGGCCGGGTAGAGGCTGCGGTAGACCGGGTACCAGCGGTTGTATTCCTGGGCGTCCGCACCGGGTGCCGCACCCGGGGTGGTGGCGACGATTTGCGCGCAGGCTTCGGGAACAGAACCGTATGCGCCGGTACCCACTGCGGCCAGAATTGCGGCTCCGAGGGCCGGGCCTTCGTCGACACGCAATCGCACATGCGGGGCTCCGCAGACATCGGCCATCATCTGCAACCAGAAATCGGAGCGTGCCCCACCGCCGCTGGCCCGGACTTCGGAGACCGGCACCCCGGCTTCGCGCAGCAGCGTGAACGAATCGTTCATGGCGTAGGCGACTCCTTCGAGCACGGCGCGTGTGAAGGACGCACGGCCGGAGCGCAGGGTGGCGCCGAAGAATACCCCGCGTGCGTCCGGGTCGGGATGCGGGGTGCGTTCGCCGATCAGGTAGGGAAGGAAGAGCAGGCCTTCGCATCCGGGGGCGGCGCCGGCGGCTTCGCCGACCAAGGTGTCGTAGTCGGCGCCGGGGTGGAACGTGTCGCGCCACCAACGCAGGGACCCGCCGGCGGAGATGACACAGCCCATGAGGTGCCAGGCACCGGGAACCGCGTGGCAGTAGGTCTGGATGCGCATCTGTGGGTCGATGGCGGCGGAA
>CAZYBA010000023.1:12303-13867 GCA_964646105.1 uncultured Armatimonadia bacterium | reverse complement strand
ATCCGCGTAGGCGAAGACCACTCCCGACGTGCCGAGGGACGACGAAACCTGGCCTGGGGAAACGATCCCGGAGCCGACGGCGCCGGCGGCTTGGTCGCCTCCGCCGCCCACCACGGGCGTTCCGGCACGTAGTCCGGTGAGTTCGGCTGCTTCCGCGCTGACAGTGGCGGTGATTTCGGTCGATTCGTGGACATCGGCGAGCCATTCGCGGGGAATGGCGAGTTTGTCGAGCATTTCGCCGGACCATTGCCGGGTGCGCACATCCAGAAGAGATGTTCCCGATGCGTCCGAGACCTCTGCGGCGAATGTTCCGGTGAGTTGGAAGCGGATCCAGTCCTTGGGGAGAAGAACCTTGGCGATCCTGGCGTAGGTGTCGGGTTCGTGTTGCCGCACCCAGAGAATCTTGGGAGCGGTGTACGACGTGAGGACGGGTTGGCCGAGGATGCGGTGGAGGCCTTGCGGTCCGCCGGCGAGGGACGTTATCTCGTCGCACTGGTCGCCAGTGCGTGCGTCGCACCAGAGCATGGCGGGACGCAGGACCCGGTGGGATTTGTCGAGGAAAACCGCACCGTGCATCTGGCCGGTGAGGCCGATGCCTTGGACATCATTTCCGGACGCATTGGCCTGGGACAAAACGGCGCGTATGGCGTCGACGGCGGCCGGCCACCAGTGGGCTTCCGGGTCTTGTTCCGCCCATTGGGGATGGGGTGTGGAAAGCGGGTATTCGACGGTTGCGGATGCCTTGAGTTGGCCGTCGGAGTCGACCAGGATGGCTTTGGTGCCGCTGGTGCCGGTGTCGATGCCGAGGAAGAGTCCCATGGGTCAGCTCCGGAGTCGCCGTTGTGCGGCGTCGTGGAAGAGGATCTGCTGTGCCCAGCCGGCGTGTGCTCCGTAGCGACGAAGCCAAGCGTCCCGGGCGCGTGCATAGTTCGCCGCGGTGAGGGATTTCCCTGCCAGTGCGGGATCGAGATGTTCCTTGGTGACGCGCCAGACATGGGTGTCGACCGGGACGGCATCGTCGCAGTCGAATGCGAACAGGGCGATGCAGTCGGCGATCTTGGGCCCGAGGCCGGGAAGGTCGGTCAGGGCGCTTTGGATGGATTCGCGCTCGCCGGTAGGGAGGTTTTCGAGGAAACCGGGGTTGTGGGTGAGGAAACGGGCTGCCGCGAGAATGCGGGGGGCACGGAATCCGAGCCCGAGCTCGCGCAGGTGTGTTTCGGGTGCGCTTGCCAATACTTCGGATGTCGGGAATGCGAAGAAATCGTCACTGAGCGGTTCTCCGTAGTGTCGGGCGAGTGCATGGCACATCTGGCTGATGCGTGCGACCGGGGCCGCGGAGGCGAGGAGGAACGAAAAGAAGCATTCCTGCCGGTCTTGACGCAGAATTCGCAGGCCCGGGTTGCGATGCCAGGCTTCCCGGAAAACGGGGTCACGTTGCGACCAGTTGTCGGTCTGGGCGGGCAAGTCGAGATCGTCGAGGCGGAGGAATTGGCGGACGGCCGTTTCGGGGTCGGGGCCGTCGGCGCGCCAGTAGAGGGGCAGGGGCGTGGTGCGGGTGGCACCG
>CAZYBA010000023.1:9672-12293 GCA_964646105.1 uncultured Armatimonadia bacterium | reverse complement strand
CGCCAGCACACTGCCGACGATCCATCGGGGGCGCCCTCCAGAAAAACACGCCGCCGACCAATGATTCCTTTCCAGAGACCGTTCCGTATCTGCTGCCAGCGGAAGACCTGTCCACTGGCGAGGGTGCGGCCTAGGTCAAGGGATTGCCGATTGGGTATGGAGAATTGTCCCGATTCCACGGCCCTATGCTACCGGGAGTCTGCCTAACGGCGGATTCACCGTAAAAACACCAGATTTTTCATTGACTTTGAGTATGTCGACCGGTAAGATCACCTCGGTAACACCAGATTGCGAACTGGCGTCTCTTTTGTATTGCGTGCGATTTTGGGAGATATGGGCGTGAAAAAATTGTCTTTGCTGTCGCGGTTGGTCGTGGGGCTTGGCGTTGCCAGTATTCCCGCGATGGCCGGTGCTCAGGTCTACCCCGACTTCTGGGGTTCTAATTTTCAGAATCTGCTTGGAAATGGTGGATTCGAAACCAACACGTCGACTGTGGGTCGTCTGACGTTGACCACGACCCAGTCGTCGTTGAGCACGTGGCAGGTCAAATCCGGCGGCGTCGACTTGTATCGGAAAGCGTGGTTCAAGACCCCCAACATGCAGCCTGCGGGGACTTCGTTGGCCAGCCAAGGTCTGCAGAGCTACCTTCTCGAGCTCAACGGCGTCAACGCCGGTCGAATCGGTCAAGACGTGAACCTGGTTGCCGGCAAGAACTACATTCTTCAGTTCTGGATGTCGGCGAACGCGGGTTCGGCCGGGGCTACGTTGGTCAATCCGCCGATCAAGACCATGGATGTTCGGTTGGGTGGCTCGACCATTTCGAGTCAGGCGTACGATGTGACTGGTCTCAACAACCAAACCGCTCTTTGGTACAAGAAGTCGGTTACGTTCACTGCGAGCACCACCGGGGCTACTGCGCTGGATTTCGCATCCACCAACTTTGGTCAGAACGGTATGTTCATTGACAACGCCACGCTGGTGATGGTGCCGGAACCGGCCACGGGCCTTCTTGCACTCGTCGGTGCTGCGCCGCTGGCTTGGGTGATTCGCCGCCGGCGACTCGCTACCGCCTAAGCGTCGAGTTCACTCCCAAACTCCCCCGAGCCCCCTGCCAACCGCAGGGGGCTTTTGTTTTGTGCCGGGCTTTTCGTTCCCATGGAATCCATTGGCCACGCAACCTCCGAACAGGGATGCATCCACCCCGGACTCGACGCCCTCCTGGCACCGCTCACACCCGACCCCCTCGCCACCTGGTCGTTCGGACAATGATCGCGCAACGCAGTGCAACGAACAGGGCCCGACACCGTAACCGATTCTGGTTACACTCCGCGAATCGGATTCAGGGGCGGGGGATAGTTTCAGGCGTAGTCCAGCGCGGTTACGACCGTGCGAAGCGGAATGGGTAAAGTTCGGCAGGCAACGCGGCTCGGGATGTCCCGATGTTGGAAACAGTTCCGCCGGATCGCGGGACGGTGGCCCCTCCCGAAGGAGCCAACGCGTCCGGATCAACGGACCGAACGTACCACCAGATTGATTGGATAGTTCGATCCACTGAGCGGAATGGTTCGCATTCGGATGGTGCGCTTCTCGTTCGGAGACAACCGGAAGCGCGCCAGCACCGACTCCTTGGGGGGACGGGTCTGTGGAATCTCGACTCGCTTTCCTTCAATCTCGAAAACCGCACCCGTCAAGCCTGCCGCCGGCTCGAAAACAACCCGGATGTCGGCCGGCTGGGCAGTCGGATTGTCGAGCGCCACCGCGATTTCATAAAAGACCCCGTAATTGCCATCCAAAATGCGGTTATTGTCGACACCCTCGATCGGAGCACGCCCGATCGACAGGAAGGCATAACGGCCCCCGACCGTGTACTTGGCGCTCAATTGCTTGTTGGGCGTGGGATAAACGTGGTCCGACAGGCGTGAGGCTTCTTGCAGCAGTGCTTCGGACGCCGGCATGTTGGTGTAGGGAATCGACACCGTGGACGGATCGCCGATTCGGTCCGCACCCACTCGTACCAGGGGGCTTGGACCGGCGATACGACGCAGTTGCATCAGTCCGGAAACGGTCAGGTTGGGGCCGACTCGCAGGGTGCGTAGCGCGAGGCGAGACCGGGGAGCGATGTCCAAAAAGACTCCGGAGTCGGTCTGGATGTCGGTAAGGAAGTCGGATGCAGCACGGAACCCAACCCAAACCGTGTCGAGCACCGGTCCGGCATCCGCCCCGACTGTCTGCACCCGCACCGCTTCGTCGGTATCGTTGATAAGTTCAACCACAAACCAGAACGGATTCCCTTGGCCGTTCTGATGGTGCCAGAGCAACCGGGCCACCGGCATGTCCAGTCGACCGACATAGAGCGTTTGGTTTTGCAAGACACGTTCCGGGCTGTTGGAAAAAAACAACGCCTGCGTGTCGGCTTTGGGCAAAGACCTGGAAACAACCGGGACGGATATCCCGGTTCGCACCGGGATCATGTCGGGGCCGGATGCTTCCACGGGTACGGTTACCGTGAGGTTGCGTCCCGGAGCAGGTCCACGCACCCATTTGGGTTCGGGAAGCAGACGGACTTCCGCGCCGGGGAGGGCTTGCACCGAAGCGCGTGCCCGTTGGGCGACCAAACGCGC
>CAZYBA010000023.1:4046-9662 GCA_964646105.1 uncultured Armatimonadia bacterium | reverse complement strand
TTCCACCGGGCCCGCCGCGACAGTCCGTGCGGCGTAGTTCGCCACGCGGACATCGACCCGCGCCGTCGCCCCTTCCCGTTCCAATACCAACGAATCGGAACCGAGCGAGCGTCCGGATACTTCCAGGGCACCATCCCGCACCGTGAACACAACCGGGCTCGCGGAGCCACCTTCGGCACGGACATTGACGGTGCCGGTGGCCAAGCCGCCCAACCGAACCACACGTTTTTCCCCGACCGGAATCAACGCCTGCTTGGTCGAGACGGACAAGCCCGGGATGGCCAATGCCTCGGCGAGGGTTTGCTTCCAACGGGAAGCCAGCAGGGACGGTTTGGAAAGTCCGGCTGCCTGCGCATCCGCCTCCCGTGCCACGGCGATGATCTGGCCCATGGCGCGGATCCGGGCCTCTGTCTCGACGGTGTAGCGCTCGGTGGTCCGTACGCGAACGCGCTTGGGGACTTGGATGGTTACCGTCCGCAGTTTACGATTCTTGCCCTTGCCGGTCCGCCGCTTGACCTTGCGGTCCACCAACCGGGTAACGGTCTTGGTGACTTTCCTGCGGCGCGTGTCGGTTTCGACGTCCACGGACAGCTGATCGGCAGTCAAACCGTCACGGATAGCGTCACGCAGACGCTCTCCCGAGATTCGGGCACGTTCGGATGGCTTCAAGCGACCGTTTGCAACCCGCACGTTCAATATCCGAACCCGGTTGACGCGGACTTCATTCTCCTGGATGGACACCTTGGGCAACCATTTGCGTTCCGTATCTTGGGAAACAACAATGCCGGCGGTCGTCGGGGCGATTGCGCAGGTCGAGAGCAGCGCGACCGTCGCGCGCATCGAGCAAATCGACCATCGTGGTCGGGCAAAAAGCCGGGCAAATCCAAATGACATCAGTGGGGTCCGATCCGGTGGAATTTCCGGTCCATTTCGCGATGGGGCAACGCCAACAGGATGGGGCGCCCGTGGGGGCAGGTGAACGCGTTCCGCATGCCCGCCAAGTCCGACAGCAAGCGCGTCATCTCATCGAGGGTGAGCGGATCGCCCTTCTTGACCGCCATCCGGCATGACGCCATGATGACGGCCGATTCGTGGGGGACCAGCAGGCGACGGGCGGCGCTGGCATGCACCAAGTCGTCGACAATCGTTCGCAAGATGCCCAGATACGGCTTCGAGACCAGGTTGCCCGGAACCGCGCGCAACAGGAAACTTCCGGATCCGAACGGTTCGAGCAGGAATCCGGCGCGCGCCAGCGCATCGCACCGCTCCGCGACCAGCCGCGCCTCGGACGCCCCGAAGTCGAGGCTCTCCGGGATCGCCAGGTGCTGCGCCACCACGCCCCAGTTGTCGCGTTCGGCGGCCACCCCGTTCATCATCTGCTCGTACAAGACTCGCTCGTGCGCCACGTGCTGGTCGATCAGCAGCAACGCATCCTCGGTTTCGGCGACGATGTACGTGTTGCGGGATTGGCCAAGGACCCGCAAGCGTCCGATCCTTTGGCCGTCGAAACCGATGTAGGGTTGGTCTGCCGATGCCGGCGTGGCACGGGAGTTTCCCTCGGACGGGTCGGTTCGGAACAGTCCGCTGTCCGGGATGGCCCCTCCTGCGTCGCCGAGCTGCACATACCCCGAGAGGCTGGTCTTGGGGGGAAGCGACGGGCTGGGGGTGTGCGGTGCACCGGTCAGTCCGCTCCAAGGCGAAGCAACGGGCGTGGACGCCACGACCGAGACTTCCGGCACCAGTCCGCCCTGAAGCAAGACCGATTCGATCGCCGCGGAAATCCCGGCGTACAGGTCGCCGTCCCGATGGAACCGCACTTCGGTCTTGGCGGGGTGGACATTGACATCCACCTGCTCGGGCGGGATTTCCACAAAGAGCACCACCACCGGATGCCGATCGGCGTCGACCAGGCGCTTGTAGGCCTGATCGAATGCGTGCTGGACCACGCGGGAGCGGACTGCCCGACCGTTCACGAAGAAATACTGCGCGCTGCGGGTTGCCCGGGTAACCGACGGTTTGCCGACAAACCCGTGGATGCGCAGTCCGCCGTGTTCCCAATCGAACGGCACCATGTCGCGCGCGGTGTCGCGCCCGAGAACGGTGGCCAGCGCCTCGCGGGGGGTATCGGTTCCGATGTGGTCGAGGGAAATGTTGCCGTCGTGGATGAGCGTGAACGAGACATTCGGCTTGGCAAGGACCATGCGCTGCAGGAAATCCAGCGCGTGGTTGCGCTCGGTGGCCACGCTTTTCAGGAACTTGCGTCGGGCCGGGACGCTGTGAAACAGTTCCTCGACGGATATCCACGTTCCACCCGGATGTGCGGTTTCCTCGACCGAAACCAGTTCGCCGCCGCGCACCACCAATTCGACCCCCGTTTCGTCGTCGGGGAGTTTGGTGATCAGGGTGAAATCGCAGACAGACGCGATGGAGGGCAACGCCTCGCCGCGAAAGCCGTAGGTGTGGATGGCGAAAAGATCGTCGGCGTCGCGGATCTTGCTGGTGGCGTGGCGCTGCAGCGAGAGAATGGCGTCGGTGCGGCTCATCCCATGACCGTTGTCGCGCACTTGGATCCGGGTGCGGCCACCGTCGAGCATCTCCACCCACACCGAGTCGGCGCCGGCGTCCAAGGAGTTTTCCACCAATTCCTTGACCACCGACGACGGTCTTTCGACCACTTCCCCGGCGGCGATTCGATTGGCCGTGTTGTCGTCGAGAAGACGGACCAATCCCGCGGTTTCGGGTTCGGCAACCGGGGGGGACATGTCGCGAATTATATCGCCGGGGGGAGGGGGATGCCCCGCAAAAAGACCGGCCCCGTGGAAGTCCAAGGGGCCGGTCGGAATCGTGCGGGGGCTCGGGTCAGAGAAGATTCTTCAGATGGTCTCGGGTACGGCAGAGGCCTTCCTTTTCCCCGTCGACCGTCATGCAGTACCGGTAATCTTCCAACTCGACACAGATGTGGCCGGTGTAGCCGACGCGGTCGAGCTCGGCGCAGATCCATGCCCAATCGGCGTCGCCTTCGCCCGGGATGCAGTAGCGCCAGTCGCCGCCGCCCCAGCCGACCACGGTGTCCATCGACGGTCCCAGATGGCCGTACAGGTAGGCCCCTTCCGGATCGCGGCGCGTGTCCTTGCCATGGGCATGGACCACCTTGTTGGCGAACTCGCGCAGGAAACGTTTGTGGTCGACACCGACACGGATCAGGTGGGATGGGTCGTAGTTGATTCCGAGAGTTCCGGTCGAATCGGCTGCGAACATCGCGCGCAAGGTTTCGGGAGTGACTCCGAGCGCGGATTCCTTCGGACCGGGCCAGCCCTCGAGTGCGAAGCGGATCCCGTGGGCGGCAGCCACCGTGCCGACCTCCGGGAACGACAGGCACCAGTTCTCGAAACTGACCTTGCGGCTCTGGTCGGCGTCTACCGGGAAAAACGTACAGAACGCCTTGGTGGCACCGAGGGCGGCCATCGCTTCCAAGTTGCCGACCGCAGTGGCGATTCCCTTGGCCCGGACATCGGGGTCGGGGCTGAGCATTTCCCGCGTTCCCGACAAGTCGATGGTTCCGACATCGATACCTGCACCGCGGACCGCGGCCACCCGTTCTGCGTCCGGTGAACCCAAGTCGATCGCGGCAAAGCCTTCCGATTTCGCCCATGCGGCCAGTTCAGCGAGCGGGAGCCTGCCGAGGGCGCCCGGAATACGGAATCCAATGGTCATGCCCACGCTTTCGATTTAGCGGCACGCCTTTCCTGCCCGGGATTGTGGGAATCCCCGTGCACTCTTCGGTTCTCGGTTGGGATCTGCGGATATTCCGATCCACCTTCGGATACGGCAGCGGACGACCCGGGGCAGGGCCGATATTTGGTTTATGCGGACCGACAGACCTCTGCCTGCCGGGAAGGAAACTCCCGAACGGGGGTGGAAAGCCCATGCCATGAAGACCGCATCCGAGATCATGCAGGCGGACGTGCGAACGCTTTCTCCGGAGACGACATTGCGCGAGGCGGCCGAGTTGCTCGGACTGTGGAATGTGAGCGGGGCTCCGGTGGTGGACGAGCAGGGAGCGTTGATGGGGGTGGTGTCGGAATCGGACCTGCTGTCGGAGGCCCGCAAGCGCGCCGCGATCCCGCGAACCGCCGCATTCGGGGTCTTCCTGCCTGTCGAGGACGCTCTCCGGCGGATCTACCACGAAGGCGCCACGCTCCAGGTTGCCGGAGTGATGTCCACCAACCTGACGACCGCGACACCCGATACTACCCTGGACGATTTGGGGCGGATGTTGGTCCAGCGACGCATCAACCGGATCCCCGTGGTCGACGATGCCGGGAAACTGGTGGGGATTGTGACCCGCGAGGACGTTTTGAAGGCACTGTTCGGGCTCTGAGCCCCCCGGCGAACCGAGGGGCGTGTTCCCGTGAGCGGCGCCTCAGCCGCGGTCCTGCACCTCCTCGAGCCAAGCCATCTGAATCGCCTCCAATCGGCTCTCGTTAGCCTTGCCCGCCGACGCATCGAGCGGGCCGCCGGAGAAGTCGTCCAAGTCCTGGACCATCTGCGCCAGATCGGTGAAGCGCACGGTCAGCGGGTCCACACCCGGATGCGCGTCCGCCAACCCGATCGCGATATCCTCCACATCTTCCCAACCAAACTTCGGCATCTTCGTCTTTCCTTTCTTTTTTCTACGGCGCGGGAAGTGAACCCGAAAGAGTCGCCAGCCAGCGCATCAAGACATCTCGTTCCACCGGGCCCTCGATGCGTTCGATCTCCCGACCGTCCCGGTACGCAACCAACGCAGGGGCGACATACACCTTGGCGTCGACCGCCGCATCGAGTTCCTCATCCACATGGACGGTCAGCATCCGAACCGAGTGCCCCTGCTCTTGTTTCCACTGCGCCAGCCATGGGGCGATGCGCCGGCATGCGTTGCAACGCGCGGACCAGAACTCGACCACGCTCGTCCCCGTTGCGATATCGTCGCGGAACGCATCCGAGTTGGTCGGTTCCGGATCACCCGGTCCCCACGGCAGGAATCCGGCCCGTTCAGGAGTTGGCACGGGTTGGTTCGGGACGTTGGTCCGGGACGAAAACCAGCCAGTCGGCTTCGCCTGCGATCGGACGCGGGTCTGCGCGACGGACATCCCCCTTCACCGGCACCACTTTGACCACCCTGACGTCCACACCCATGGGGCGTCGCCAACGCAGGCGGGCGACGGTTCCCAGTCCGGCGTCGGAGTGGAACGAACCGTTCACATGCGCTGCCCTCCGGTCGTCGGCGAGGGCGCGGGCCACCGACTCGGCCATGGTGTCGTCCCGAACACACTGCGCTTCGTAAATGCGCCGCAGCATGGTTTCACCGCCGGGTCCATGCTGACCCATGCCCTGCATGGTTTCGAAGAACCGGCGCTGGTACAGGTCGCCCATCGGGGCCATGACCGCCGCCGCGACCTCCATCCGATCCTTGAGCGAGAGGCTGTCGAGTGCGGCAACCCCTTCGCGTCCCACCTTGCGGACCGCCGCCACGGGTGCGTTGGACGCCACCACCGGGAGACGTTTGTTACGACAGTACTCCACCATCGGTCGATAGTCGGTGGGGTAGTTCTTCCAGACGGTGGTCGATTTCAG
>CAZYBA010000023.1:0-4036 GCA_964646105.1 uncultured Armatimonadia bacterium | reverse complement strand
CGTTGCTTCGTCGACCAAGCCGTCCAGGTAGCGATCGAGCGCGTTCTGTTGGTCGCGCTCGAACATCTCCATCGCCAAAACGGTGCGTCTGCCCCAACGTCGGTGCAGTGCGATCAGGATTTGCTCTTCCACCCGGTGGGTCTGTGGATCGTCATGCTGCTCTCCGACGAATACCGCGTGGGCGTCGGCGAGTTGCGCGATCATGCGTCCGAACTGCCGATCGGCGCCGGTGCGGGTGTCGACGGTCCGCCATGCCGTGTCGACCGATGCAGCGATTCCGGAATCGGGGGCTGTTGTTTGCAAGCGTCGGGGAGAAGGGGTTTTCATCGATGGGAATTGTCCTTTTTCGCGAAGCGGGGGGTGGTTTGCACCGGGTGGCTCACCATGCGTCTTACGATTGCAATGCGTTCACAACCAATTCCACGGGACTCGAACCGGTGCTCACGAACATCGCCTCGAAGCGTTGTGTGAGCTTCTCCAGCATTGTGTTGGTTCCGGCCATCCAGGATTCGGGGATCGGCCAGGGGCCAGTCGGATCGGAGTCGATCGCGCGCACCAGTACCAACGCTTCGGGAAGCAGGCGCATGATTTCGGAGACGGTGGTCGCGACGTTGTCCGTGAATTGTGCCATCACGTCGGGAAAGGTCTCGGGAACAATGATCGCGTTGGAGAGATCGGCCTGTCCGATGGAAATCAGAACGACCCGTGGAAGCTCTTCGTGAGCGAACAGGCGACGCAGCTGGGCGTGTCGTAGTTCGGAGGATGTTGCCCCGCGGGCGGTATGGTTGCGCAGTTTCCAGCCGTTGCCGAGTTGGGCGACGACATCCTTGGCGACCGAATTCGATTTTCCGGATCCGGTCCAATATTGGTCGCCGAGCGTGGCGACCCATTGGGCGGTGTCGACCATGGCCAGAGGAGTCATGGGGGTGGTTTACCGAGTTTCCAGCGATTCCATGGCTTCGGCGAGGGTCTTGCCGCCCACCAATGTGTTTGCGACTCCGCTCATTGCGAGTTCGGCGAGCGGACGAGCGACGTCTTCGAGGCGGTCCCACGCGGCGCGCAGGGCAGTGTGGTCGGGAGCGTCGCGCAGGGCGGTCTCCAGCGCCACGATTTCGTCGGCAACGCGTTGACGGACATCGGGTTCCAGGAGTTGCGCGTGGCTTGCCATCAGCTTGCGCGCCCCGAGCAACGCGGCGCCGGCCTCGTTGGCCATGTCCGCACGCATCCGCTTGGCGAAGTCGTCGTCGGCGTTGACGAACGAATCGCGCACGCGCCTGCGTACCTCGGTTTCGTCGATGCCGTACGTGGGCTTGACCCGTACGGATGTGGCGACTCCGCTGCGCAGTTCCTTGGCGGAAACGCTGAGGATGCCGTTGGCGTCGAGTAGGAAGCGGACTTCGATGCGCGGGACACCGGCGGGCAGCGGCGGGATGTCGGTGAGTTCGATGCGTGCGAGGGAGCGGTTGTCGTCGGCCATTTCGCGCTCTCCCTGAACCACATGGAGAAGGACTTTGGTTTGACCGTCGACGCTGGTGGTGAATTCCTCGGACGCCGAGCCGGGGATTCGGCTGTTGCGGAAAAGGAGTTTTTCGACGGCTCCGCCGAGGGTTTCGAGTCCTAGCGACAGCGGGGTGACATCGAGCAGCAGGGTGTCGGGGCGGTTTCCGGCGAGGATGTCGGCTTGGAGTGCGGCGCCGAGAGCGACGACTTGGTCCGGGTCGACATCGGTGTGGGGAACACGTCCGAATCGTTCGGCGACCGCCTGACGCACCGCGGGAACCCGGGTGGATCCGCCCACCATGACGATTTCGTCGATTGCGTCGACGTCGAGACCGGCATCGCGCAGGACATGGTCGCAATGTGCGATGGTGCGTTCGACAAACGGTCGCGCAAGGCTTTCGAACTCGGATCGGGTGATGGTTACCCCTGCGATGGTGGCCGATTTGGTGTCGGAAAGTTGTTTTTTCGCCAATTCGGCGTCGAGACGCAGGTTGCCGGGACCGGCGCCATGTTCGCGTGCGTATTGGGCGAGCGCGGCATCGAGATCATCGCCCCCGAGCCGGGTGTCACCGCCTGTGGCCAGGACCTCGAAGGCGCCGTCCTCGAGACGCAGGAGGGACACGTCGAAGGTCCCGCCGCCGAGATCGTAGACTGCGACGGTGGCGGAGTCGCGGCGCTGGATTCCGTAGGCGAGGCTTGCGGCGGTGGGTTCGTTGACAATGCGCAGGACTTCGAGCCCTGCCATGCGTCCGGCGTCGCGGGTTGCCTGACGCTGTGCGTCGTTGAAATAGGCCGGGACGGTGACCACAGCCTTTTCGACGGTTTCCCCGAGTGTGGTTTCGGCGATGTTCCGCAGGTGCCGGAGGATCAACGCAGCCACTTCCGGTGCGGAGACGGTTGCGCCATCGGGGAGGACGATCCGGCATTGGTCGTCGATGGTGTATGCGAGCCCGTCGCGAGCGTTCGCGGCGTCGCCGGTCCCGCGCCCCATCAGGCGCTTCGCAGAGTAGACCGTGCGTTCGGGCTGGGTGGTCAGGTACGGCATGGCGGCCGCACCGACCAGGGGCGTGGTGCCGTCGGCGGGGAAATGGACGACAGACGGGACCAGCGATGATCCGAATTGGGGGTCGGGAAGCACGACCGGGACCCCTTCGCGCACCACCGCGACCAGCGAATGGGTGGTGCCGAGGTCGATTCCGAGGACAGTCGACATGGGTCCCCAGTATACCCGACCGATTGGGTCGGAATTAACGACGTGATCGGGATGCGTCTGGGTGGCGGGTGGGATGGAATCGGGATCGGAGTACGGATTCCGTCTGGATCGAACACCCGGTTGTATACTGGTCGGATGCCGCGCCGCGAGTTGCCCGAGTGGCTTTTCCTGCTTTCCCTCTCCGCGGTGGCCGGCTTGGCCGAGTTGGCGTTCGTGGTTGTGAACATTTCGTCCCTGCCGTTGTTCTTGGAGAAGGGTTTGGGGCTGGCGAGTCTGCCGGGCATTGCGATGGCGGTGTTCTATACGGCGGAAGCGGCCGGGAATTCGCCAATGGGTGCGCTGGCGGACCGCCTTGGGCGTCGTCGGCTGATGGTGCTGGGAACCCTGTTGTCCGTGGCCACCTGTGTCGGGACGGCGTTTGTGCGGTTGCCGTCCGGCGACGGCGGGTCGGCGGGGGTGGCGGTGCTAGTGGCGTTGTTGCTGGCGATGCGTGCGCTCGACGGGCTGGGTGCGGCGATGTTGTGGCCCAGCGTGTTTGCGTCGGTGGCGGACCGCTGCGCTCCGGGGCGTCAAGCCCGCGCGATGACGGTTTTGAATGTCACCTATCTGGCGGGGATTGCGGTGGGTCCGCTGGCGGCCGGTCTTGCCAACGACACCTTCGGTGGGCGTTACGCGGTGACCGACCCGCACCGTTACGCACCGTCGTTTTTTTTCGCCGCCGGGTGCTTCGCGTTGGCGTCCCTGCTGTCGTTCCTGACCGCCCCGGGCAAGGTCGTGCGTCCCGCCGGTGCCCCTGCCGAACCATCGGCGTTCGATCTTCGCAGTTTGGCGGCCGCGATGCGCCGGGTGCCGGTCCTGATGGCGCTCGGTTTTTTGATTTTCCTGGCGGTGGGTCTGATCGGACCGTATGCGAAGAGTTATTTCATGGATCGGTTTCACATGACCGAGTCCGGGTTCGGTACAGCGTTGTTGGTGCCGGCGCTGCTGATCGGGGCGGTTTCGGTTCCGCTGGGGCATTTGTCGGACCGATGGGGGAAGACCAACGCGATCAAACTGGGGATGGGGCTGTGTGCGATGTCGTTGTGGGGCATCCAGTGGGCTTCGTCGCAGATTGCGGTGGTGCTGCTCGGTGCGCTGCTCGGGGTGGGCTTTGTGCTCAGTTTTCCGTCGTATATGGCGTATCTGTCGAATCTGGCCGATCCGCACGAGCGCGGTGGCCTGATCGGTGCGGTCCGTTTGGCGCAGGGAACCGGGGCGTTCACAGGCGCGGGATTGGCGTCGTTGCTGCATGTCAGCCATGCGGGCAAGTATCTGGTGTTTTTG
>CAZYBA010000022.1:7760-18759 GCA_964646105.1 uncultured Armatimonadia bacterium | reverse complement strand
TGCTCCGGACAAGATTCGTCGGGTTCCCGCTCGCCCCCGCAGGCTATGTCCTCAACACGACGTTCGCTCATGAACACTACTGGATGGACATGGCGATCGCCTACGCGTTCAAGGCCTCCATCCTGCGCTTAGGCGGGATGCGCGCCTACCGAATCGCATTGCCGTTCTTCCTGGGCCTGCTTCTCGGTGACTTCTCCACCGGTGCACTGTGGACCTGTGTGGCGGCCGTGCTCGGAGTGCCCATATTCCGCACGTTCCCCAATTGAGCAAAGCGCGCTCAGCGCCCTGTCGAACCGGTCGCCGTGGGTTCCCGACGAACTCAAATCGAGCCCGATCCGCTACGCGAATCCCGACCGGACTGTTCCCTCGCCCTCCGGTGGCGGGTGAATGACAGGAAAAAGCCCCGCGGAAACAATCCCCGAGGCTGTCAGCTGTCCACTGCGATGGCGCGGGTCTCCCGCGACCTGCGCTCCCGCGATCCGGTCAGGGCTTCTTGGGCAAATTTTTCTCAAACCAGTCGACGAACAAGGTGGCGTCCTTTTCAATGTTCGCCCAGCCATGGCCCTTTCCGGGCCGGACATCCAATTGGATATTGGCGCCCTTTGCCTTGGCCTGATCGACAAAACGCTGGGCCTGCTGGATGGGGACCAACAGATCCGCGTCGCCGTGGATGATGAACGTCGGCGGCAACGCGGCGAGGTCGCCGTAGATCGGAGAAGTCGACTTTCCGAGGGAAACCAGTTGTTCCGGAGTCGTACGGTCGGTGACACCGAATGCGGACCAGTAGCCCTTGAGGGCGGGAACCGAGTAGGCCGATTGCGATTCCTTGCCGTAGTTGAGGAAGTCGGTCGGGGGGAAGAAGCACGCTACAGCCTGTACGCGGCTCGACTGGCGCTCGACCGGGTCGGTGGCATCCGGTTTTCCAGGACCGCCGAATGCTCCCATCATCAACGAAAGGTGCCCTCCGGCACTGCCGCCGCTGATTCCCAACCGTTCGGGGTCGACACCGAATTCGGATGCATTGGCACGCACGAATCGCACCGCCCGGTGGATATCCTTGACGATCTCCGGCAGCGTGAAGCGCGGTTGTGTACCGTGAACCACCTGGAACAACGTGATTCCGCGGTCGGTGAAGTACCGGGCCATCGCCGGGTTGATGGAGTTGTGGTTCGAAACCCACCCACCACTCACCATCCACAGCACACCGATTCCATTGGGTTTCGCGGGCTTGAAAATGTCCATCGTCAACGCCACACCATCGTGTTTGGTGTAGATGACATCCGCGACCCGCGCTGGATTTTGAGCTTGGACCGCACCTGGCAACAGGGCGGCGGCGGCAACGGCCGCCAATGTCAAAAGTTGGGAACGTCGCATTGGGAAGACCTCGGCGTCTCGCGCCCGATGCGCCCGGGCGACTCGGCCAACCGGATCCTACCACGGGTTCAACCCGTCGACGGAATTGCGACTTTATCGTAGACGCAGCTTCCGACGGGATTCGGCTGGATGCAGGAGCGCAGTTCGTGCGGGCTTAAAGTGTCTCGAGGAACGCCACGATGTCGCGGGCCTCCGCGTCGGTGAACGCAGTGCCGACGCCGAGTTTCACCGGACTGTGGTGTGTCGTCACGACTTCGAGCAACGTGCTCGCCCGACCGTCATGGAGCCATGGGCCACGTTGGCGAACATTGCGCAACGACGGTGGGTTGAACCCTTCGAAGTGGTCGCCGTTTTCCTCGAGCCCCACTCGGAAGACCGATCCGGACGTGTAGGCGGAACCCGAGTGGCAACGCACGCATCCCTTGGCGGTGAACAGCGCCGCGCCGCGTCCGGTGGCAGCCGACTGTGGGCGTGGCGAACGAGGCGGTTGCAGTGTTGACAGCCAAACCATCACGGCGTCGATGTCGCGGTCGGGAGGAACGGGGCCTTGCATCGACTTGGTGAACGATTCCAATACGGCCTGTCTCAGGCTGGGCTGCCAGCCATGCCAGGTGAAGGGGGCGGTATCGACGACACCGCGCAGGCTCGGTGTCTTCTTGGGTTTTCCGTAACCGCCGTCATTGAGCGTGTCGAAATTACCGCCGTTGGTATGGCCTTCGGTGTGGCATGTCGCGCAGGAATACCAACTTCCGAACGAGCGGGCGGCGTCGTGGAAGACCGCCTCGCCACGGCGGGCTTCCGACAGGTTGGCAGGACGGGGGAGGGAAAACGTACGGTCGACGCGCCGGGTGGTGCGGTCGATGCGCAACAGACGGTTTCCAAAACGTTCCACCACCCAGACCGAGCGACCGTCGCTGCTGAACCGACAGGCCATCGGCGCACCCTCCACGCGTATCCGGACCATCTGCCGACGGCTGTCGGGATCGACATGGTCGCCTGGGCCGCCGAAACTCACAAACGGCAGCGATAGGGGCTTTTCAAACAGGACGACTTCGTGGCTGCCGGCTGCGGTGATCGCCAGCGCCCTGCCGTCGGCGGCCACCGCGCACCCTTCCACATCGGCGCCGCCGGCCCCGAGCGCGTCGAGGGTGATCGCCTCGCGGGGGGCGTCGGTGCCGATCCGCACGCGTGCGAGACGGTTGCCGACCACCCAGCCACGGTCGATGTTCACACGGTCGGCGGGTGCCTGACGTTCGGCAATCATCGGGAAATAGGCCCAGGTACCGGTGGAATCGATCGCAATGCGCCGGATATTGCGCCCGGCCGTCCGCGTGCGCTGCACAGTCGCGAGCGTTGCGGCATCGAGCACCGTCAACTCGCGGGCATTCGTGGAGCCGACTACCAGACGTTTGCCGTCGGGCGTCAGCGCGAGATGCCAAGGTTCGTCGGGGACGGCGACCGTGCGGACGATTTTTCCGGTCTCGATGTCCACCTCCACCACGGAGTCATGGTCGGACAGGGTTGCCCAAGCGCGCTTGCCAGCGGGATCGACAGCCACTGCGCGCGGTTCACCTCCCACACGAATGCGTCGCAAAACCGCGAGGCTGGGCTGGATGGCGAGAATGGCTAGCTCGCCCGAGCGCCGGGAGGCCGCCACCAACCGGAGTCCGTCTCGTGACGAAACGACACCGACCGGTTCGTCCCCGACCGATGTTTCCGAAACTATATTGCCATTTTCAAGGTCGACAATGGCGATGGTGCCGGCGATGCGGTTGGCGATCGCCGCGCGGGAATTCGGCAGCAGGGCGAGATCCACCGGATCACGGTCGATGACTTGCGCGTTGGGTCGGGTCTGTTCGACGGTTTGGCCCGCAGGAGTTAGCAGCATCGCGCACAGGGGTAGTACAGGCGCCGCCAATGCTGCGTGCAATCGTTTCACGGCCGTATCGTACCCCCAACCGAACCGGAACACAGGGGAGCATTCCGCGAAACAAAACGGGCCCCCGGAGAATCCGGGAGCCCGCCCTGAAGGGAGAGGATTCAGTTGGCCGGACCGGCCAACACGGGAATCCCTCAGCCAAAGGCCCGCGTCTGCGTGACCGCGATCTGACGCTTGTCAATGATGGCGTCGAGCGCTTGGCGGACATACGGGGTGGAGTCGCCGGAAGGGCGGCTGTCGAAGGACCCGCGGTATCGCAGAACCCCTTCCTTGTCGATGATGAAGAACGTCGGGGTGCTGACCGCGCCCATGTAGGCGCGCAGCGCTTGCGTCTTCTTGTCGTCGAGAATCGGAATCGGCAGGTTGCGCGAGTCCATTTGCCCGCGGATCTCGGTGTCGGTTTCCGTGAATGAACTGTGGATGGCGACCACTTCCACACCCTTGGCCTTGTAGTCGCGGATCAGATCCCCGATCTTCTTCTCGTAAAGCCAAGTGGTTCCGCAGTTGTTTTGGACAAACGCGGCGACAACGATCTTTTTGCCCTTGAACGACGACAACGGCAGGTTCTTGCCCGAAACAATATCGCGCAGGGCAAAATTCTGGAACGGCTTCCCGATTTGGGCCGCCTGTTTGGTGTTGGTCGTCTGGGCGTTTTGCGCAACTACAGTACCTGCGGTGCCTGCGGCCGCAAGTGCGGCAAGGACTGCGGGTACCGCCCAGCGGTATCGACGACGATGCATGACGAGTTCTCCCTCCTGGGGTGGGCCGGCAACGCGCAGGGCGCGGCGGTTTTCACCGAGGATATCGTACCCGAACTTCGGAGTGCCGTGCGATCACGAGGGGTTTTCACGACCGGCATAGGGCTCGTTGGGAGGGGGCCTGATTGGCACCACATTCAAATCGGGCCACGCGATCCGATTCGGCCATGGGCGGACGGGATGGATGTGTTTGAATTGCAGCGTGGTTTTTCGGTGTGCTAAGATGGGCCAGCGCACCGCCGCGACTGTTTGGCGACGTGGAGAGATGGCTGAGTGGACGAAAGCGGCCGCCTGCTAAGTGGTTATAGGAGCAAAAACTCCTATCCCGGGTTCGAATCCCGGTCTCTCCGCCTACTGCCCACAGTCGCGGCGGTTGCGCTTTTTTGCTGCATGGCCGCCGGATCCCGCGCGTTCCCGCAAAACCCGACTGAGCAATACTTGGTCCAACGACGTGCGGCCGGCTGGCTTCCCGGTGCATCGATTGAGGCAGTCTCCCGCAATCCTGCTGCGTTCAAGGATCGTGTCTTCGAAATCGAAGGTCGTTTGACCGGACTCGCGCGCGGCGACGACGGCGACGCGCTTCTGATCCTTTCTGAAACCCCGCTTGGGTCGTTGCCGTTGTCCATGACCTTGACTCCGTCGTGGTTGCAGCCCGGGGCCCGCGTGCGTGTCCTGTGCTCATTGGTGCCACCCGAGGACGGAGAAGTGGTGGTCGGAATGCCGGGTTTGGCGGTGGTGGCGGTTGCGTCCGCATCCGACATCGCATCAGCCGAGGCACGCCTTGCTCCGCGCTCGGTGGTCCGTGTCACGCCGTCCGCGACCCCCGTGCGTCCCAAGACGGCAAGCCGGGGAACGGGCGGTTCCGTCTCGCGTGCGGCGGCGACCAGGACGACGGCCATGAAGGGCGCGTTGGTCGGCCCGAAGGCGCGCGCCTACCCTGACTTGTCCCCATCAGCGCTTTCGGTGTTTCCGCATTACCGCGCGTATATTCAGAAGCACAACCGCAAACTCAGCCTCGCGCAGGCCGATGCGATCACGTACGCCATTCTGCGTTTCTCGGAGGAATACGATCTCGACCCCCGGTTGATGGTGGCCACCATCATCGCCGAGTCTGATTTCCGCATTGCGACCACGAGCCACAAGGGGGCTATGGGGCTGATCCAACTGATGCCCGACGAAGTGCGGCGCCTCCGCCTCACCAATCCCTACGATCCTGTCCAAAATATCGCAGGAGGAGTGTTCCTGATCAAGGAACGCCTCAATCGTTACAGTCGCAGCCCCCAGTTCAAGGATGCCACCGCCGAACACATCGTGCTCGCGTTGGCGTCCTACAACGCCGGCATGGGAGCGGTGCGTCGTTACGGCGGGGTGCCACCGTACCGTGAGACCCAAGGGTACGTGCGACGGATCATGCGCATCTACCGTGAGCTGTGCGCGGGCGACTCCGGTTGAAAAACCCGCTCGGCTCGACAAGCCCACGGGAGCAGGGGATTTCGTTTCCGCCCCTGTCCAACCGCCCGCAGTACGGTCGTTTCGGACGCTTCGGTCGTTTACACGACGACGGCCTGCTCACGGTGGACGTGAACCCCCGCGGGTTTTCCTATCCGTCCTGCCTGCCGCCCTTCCGGGTGTTGTGGGGGGAGGCATCTGCTCCCCTGACTGCCGTCGTTCCCAAGATCGATCCGACCGAGAAGCAACTGTCCATCCAGGGTGGGGGGGAGGGTGCGCCTCGCCTCATTCGTTATTCGTTGCTCTTCCCGGGCGTGGCCGCCTGGTTCGGGCGCCGCATGGTCCTGCATTTCGTAGGCAAGGGCAACCAACCCCAGCGCTGCGCGATCGATCCTTCCCGAGTCAAACGCGGCGAGGGCATCTTGATTGTTCCCGGCGACCGGTTCCCGTCGTCGCCCCTGCTGGTCATTCCCCCGCCGCAAGCCAACTTGCGTGTCTGGTACGACGGTGCCAATCTCACCGTGGAGGGGGCGGACGATCTGGGGGAGGTCCGCTTTATAACGCTGGCGGGATTGGGAACCCTCGATTCCTTGCGGTCGGCGTGGGACAGGGCGGGACAACTGCGTGACTTGGCGGTTCCGGTACGGACACGGTCCCGCTCGGTTGTCGACCCGCCGGCCCGGATGGTCTTGGTCTCCGAAACCTTCGACGGCACGGTGGCACCGTTGTCGCCATTGCTGGCACATGCGATCGACAACGGATTTCCGGCGAACGTCTCGGGTCGTCTGGTTCGCAGCGGGATACTGACGCGCTGGGGCGAATATGTCTGGGTGGAGGGGAATCGCGCAGAGGTGCAATTGCCGCTTCCCCCGATGACCGGGCAGGCGCTGTTCCGACCTGCAACCATCGAGCCCGCGCTGCTTCGTCAACGCGATGCATTGATCGCACTGGATCCGGGGGAGAAGTCCGATGTAGGGGTTCGGGATTCGCTGGAAGCCATGCTCGCCCTGCAGAAAAGCATTGCGTTTCTTCCGCAATCCTTGGCGGAGACCTTGCCACGTCGCTGGACAGACGTATGGAAACGGGTGCTGGCCAAGGAAAACGCCCAAGTGGTGACCGAGCCGATCACTGGGCACAGTTACTCCGGTCTCGGAGGCAGCAAGGGAGACCGGGAGGCACTGACGGGTGTGGGTGGCGGCGCGGCCCGAGTGGTGTCGGCAATGGGCGAATATGTCCGGCTCACGGGCGATTGGAACCTTGCCCGGGAACAGTTCGCGTGGGTGGCACGCTCACGGCGCTTCAGTGAATTGTCCGAGGACTGGGTGTGGATGGCTCCGGCGGATTCCGACCATGGCGGTGGCACCGGCGACGCGGCGATGTTGGCGACGGTCTACGCAGCCGCGCAGGGCGAACGCTTTCTGGCTGCGGGGTTGGGTGACGATTCCGCGCAGGTGCGTGCGACGATACGAATGGCGAAGTTGGCAGTCGGGTTGGTGGCGCGCCTTATCATAGGTACATATGCGGTTCGAACGCGCCAACTTCCGCCGGGGAGCCTAGTCTACGGTTACCATGAAACCGACGGCTACCTGGGTGTCGGTTCCGTCACTGGCGACCCTGCCCTGGTTGCCGGTCTGCTGGGCGATGTGTTCAGCGCCGATGCCTTGTCGACTTTGTACGGGGAATTGTCCCGGGACGACTTCCGGAAATGGTTGGAGGTCCTCGCGGTTGCACGTCCCCGTTGGTTCGACCCCCGCGCCCTTGCGGATCCCGCCAAGTCCTCCGCGGGAAACAGCCTGCGTACGGCTTGGCCGCACTTCCTGCATCGGATTCGTGTCGCAGGCGAGAGTACCGGGATGCTTGGGCCGCGCTGGGATATTGCGATGGGATACCGGCGTGGGGGGCTGGTGGCACTGCCTGTATTGGCGGAGTTTGCGAGCCGTAAAAACCCCGTCGTGCTGACCGAGTGGGGCAAGGCGGGATTTGTCGACGGCGCGCTGGACAGCGACGGCGAGGGGGTGTCGTTATGGTTCCGATCCACGCAAAAGCAGACAGTTGTGGTTGTCGTTGAGTGCCGCCCCGGCTTTCGCCCGGAATTTGCCGATAGGGACGGGGTACCCGTTGCCATCCGATGGACGCAAGGGCGTGGTGAAATCCGACTCAACGCACCTGCCGGTAACTGGAACCTGCGTTTGCGTAGGTCGGAGCCGGGCCATGCCACCGGTCCGACTCTGTCTCCCGGTCCCGCTCCCAAGCCTCTGATGCCGTCCGGCAGCGATCTTGCCCCCCGGTAACCTCCATGGTAAGGTTTTCGGGCAGTCCTATACCAAACGGCTGACTTTTCCGTGGAGGATTCCAACCGGGAAAGTTCTGCAAGCCGAGCTAAGGACCGGTGCGGCTTTCGCGCCGACGGTGATCCTCAATCCCGTTATGACCTGGACTTCCCAAGGTACCCCATGTCGACTCTTCAGTTCTTCACTTCCGAATCCGTCGCCGAAGGCCATCCCGACAAAGTCGCCGACGCCATCAGCGACGGGATCCTTGACTTCTGTCTTTCCGAGGACCCGCGCAGCCGGGTCGCTTGTGAAACCCTGGTCACCACGGACTTGGTGGTGGTGGCGGGAGAGATCACCACGGCGGCGGGGTTGGACGCACAGGCTGTCCGAAACACTGCGCGTCGCATCATTTCGGAGATCGGCTACAACGATCCCGATTTGATGTTCTCTGCGGACACGTGCAATATCTTCAATTTCGTGCACGCACAATCCCCCGACATTTCGGTCGGGGTCGATACGGGGGGAGCGGGCGACCAAGGCATGATGTTCGGCTTCGCTTGTGACGAAACTCCGGAACGGATGCCGCTTCCCATCGCCATCGCGCACCGCTTGACACGACGTCAGGCGCAAGTGCGGCGCGCCAACCCTGAAATCGGATTCCGCCCGGATGCGAAGAGCCAGGTGACCGTCGCCTACGATACGGCCGGACGTCCGGTTCGGATAGACACGGTGGTGCTGTCGACGCAGCATTGTCCCAAACTGGACCAACCGGAAGTGCATGCCCGGGTGCGTGAACATGTCATCGGGCCCGTCTTGAGTGAATTCCCGGAGTTGGATAGCAACGACATCACTGTCCATATCAACCCGACGGGCATTTTCGCGATTGGTGGGCCCCATGGGGATACCGGTCTCACCGGGCGAAAGATTATTGTCGACACCTACGGGGGATACGCGCGCCATGGCGGTGGGGCATTCTCCGGCAAGGACCCCACAAAAGTCGATCGCTCGGCGGCCTATGTCTGCAGATATCTGGCCAAGAATGTTGTCGAGGCGGGTTTGGCGCGCAAGTGCGAGATCCAGATCGCGTATGCCATCGGGGTCGCCGAACCCGTTTCGGTGTTTGTCGACACGTTCGGAACCGCTCGTGCGGGTCTGACCGATGCGGGCATCGCGACGGCGCTTCGGGATCGTTTCGATCTGACTCCCGCCGGGATCATTCGGCTTCTCGACCTGCGTCGGCCTATCTATCGGGAAACCGCCCGCAACGGGCACTTCGGCAACCCAGCGTTCCCTTGGGAGCGCACCGACCATTCCGTGGAGCTTGCATCCCTGTGAAACCCGAAATTCTTCGAATCGTGCTTGGCGCGTACACGTTGCTGATGATCGGCGGAGGGGCCGCCGGCTTCGCGAAAACCAAATCGGTGCCGTCGTTGGCTGCGGGTCTGGTCTGCGGCGGCCTCGCCGCCGCCGGAGCTGCGATCATCGGCAACAAGCCGGTCCCGGGTGTGGTGCTCGGATTGGTTGGCGCGTTGCTCGCCATCGGCGGAATGCTGCCGCGCTTCCTCAAGAGCCAGGCCGTCTGGCCTGCCGGCGTGGTCACCGCCGCAAGCATCCTTGTCTTTTTGCTGGCGGTAGTCGCATTGATCGCCGCTCTCAAGGCAAAGCCCTGACCCGGGCATTTGCCGCGGCACGGTCCGTGACCTGTCTCCACGTTCGGTGCCGGGGGGCTTGCCGTGGGACGAGGACTCTCGAATGAATTCTCAGAGAATGGTCGCGTTGATCGCTCACGACGGGCGTAAGGACGCGATGGTCGCTTTCGTGGAAAAACATCGGGATCGCCTGGGTGGATTGCCCTTGGTTGCGACCGCAACCACGGGGGGCTTGATTGCGGACCGGACTGGATTGCAAGTGCACCGTTGCCTGTCGGGACCACAGGGCGGGGACCTTCAGATCGGCGCCATGATCGCCGAAGGGCGTGTCCAAGGGGTGGTTTTCCTGAGAGACCCGCTCACGCCGCATCCGCATGAACCCGATATCGCCGCGCTCATGAAGGTCTGCGACACGCACAATGTGCCCCTGGCGACCAATGTCGCCACTGCCGAACTGTTGATCGACAATTTCGCCTGACGCACGCGGTAAACGGTGAACGGGTTACCGGCCGACGACGATGGGCTCCATCCGTTGCCTAGGCTTTTGACAGCGCACGCGATTTCGGGTGGCCGTCGATCGCTCCCGCGGTTCGGGGCGCAGGCTTGCGATTGCGCTTGATGCCTGCGGATCGGGCGTTGTCGCCCCGAATTCTTCGCACCATTGACGGCGGCCATCAAGGCGTCTGCCCGTCGCGCCAAGGCAACCAGAACGCCCACCAGACAATGGTTCCGGTGACGACCCACACCGCGGCGATGCCGGTGATCAACCAAGGGCGCGGGGCGAGTCGCGGGCGTGGGGGGCGGGGAGCACGGCGCATGCCGCTATCCTACCGCCTCGGCCTCCGGGCAACGGGCAGTTTGGAGTGTCGTTTAATCCGGACCACTTGAAGTCACCGGTCAGCGAGCCGATTGCACTTCCCGTAGAATGGACGCCAGGAGGAGATGTCGATGGAGAGCGAGCAGCAGCAGACAGGGCCGATGGACAGCCTCGAGCACTGGGAAGACGATCTGAAGCGCCGGTACCCGACTCCCGATTCGCCGTCGATTTTCACTGATCCCGAGAAACCGGCGGAGTCCTTCCGGGACTACTCAGCCGAGGTTCGTCCGACCGTGCGCGAGTTCTACCGGCTCAACCACCTCCATCAATCCCTGGATTTCGTCCGGTCCAAGAAAGCGGAGTACCTGACTCTCGACCGCCGGGAAATGGGAATCTGGGAGGCCATGGAATTCCTGAACAACCTGGTCGACGATTCCGACCCCGACACGGACGCGACACAGATCGAGCATCTCATGCAGACCGCGGAGTCGATCCGGCGTGACGGTCACCCGCGTTGGTTCATCCTGACCGGGCTGATTCACGACCTTGGCAAAATCCTCTGCCTCTGGGGCGAACCCCAGTGGGCCGTCGTCGGGGACACGTTTCCCGTGGGATGCCGTTTTTCCGACAAGATCGTCTTTGCCGAGTACCTGGCCCAGAATCCGGATCACGGGAATGCGGTGTTGCAGACACCCAACGGTATTTACGACGCGGGGTGCGGCTTCGACAATGTCCACCTT
>CAZYBA010000022.1:5746-7750 GCA_964646105.1 uncultured Armatimonadia bacterium | reverse complement strand
ACATCTACCACGTGGTCAAGGATCATCTCCCCGACGAGGCTCTGGCCATGCTGCGTTACCACTCGTTCTATCCCTGGCACCGCGAGGGGGAGTACGGTCACCTGATGAATGAGAAGGATCGGGCGCTGCTGCCGTGGATCTTGGAATTCAACAAATACGACCTGTATTCCAAGTCCGACTACCGGCCCGATGTCAACGCGTTGCGCCCGTTTTACGAGGATCTGATCGCCGAGTTCTTCCCAGCCAAGTTGCGTTGGTGATCCCTATCCGATCTGCCTTTCCGGACCTGGCCCCCGTGATAAACTCAACCGGCGGATCGCCTTCCTTGGGAACGGCGATCCGTACGATTTAGTGGGGAAATGCACAGCATGATTGGCGATCTCGCAAGAACAATCGAATCGTTGCGCAACCGTCTCGACGAACTCGGGAGGTATCTTTGACCTTCCCAAACGCGAACGGGAAATAGCCGCCCTCGAGCGGCAATCGGCGGAGCCGGGCTTCTGGGATGATCCGGAGGCCGCTCAGAAGACCATGCAGCGGCTCAGCGGAGCCCAAGCCGACATCGCACCGTATCTCGAGTGCAAACGACGCTTCGACGATGCGTCCACGCTCTACGAACTCGCCCAGCTTGAGGACGATCCGGACTCGTTCGAAGCGGAAATCCGGGCGGATCTGGATAAGATCGAGCGGGGACTCGAGGCGGTCGAGGTCAAGACCCTGCTTTCCGGGCAGTACGACGCCAACGATGCGATCGTCGAACTCAAGCCGGGCGCAGGTGGAACGGAAGCCTGTGACTGGGCGCAGATGCTCATGCGCATGTACGAGCGCTGGGCGGTCAACAACGGCTACAAGGTCGAAATCCTGGACGAACTACCGGGGGAAGTCGCCGGGATCTCGTCCGCAACATTGTCCATTTCGGGCCGCAACGCCTACGGGATGCTGCGTTCCGAGCACGGTGTCCATCGCCTGGTGCGCATGTCTCCGTTCAACTCGGCCGGCAAGCGCCAAACCAGCTTCGCGGCCGTCGAAGTGATGCCTCAGGTGGAAAGCGACGGCGAGATTGTCATCAAGGACGACGACCTGCGCATAGACACCTACCGGGCCAGCGGCGCGGGTGGGCAGCACGTCAACAAGACATCCAGTGCGATCCGCATCACACACCTTCCTACCGGGATTGTGGTGCAATGCCAGAACGAACGATCCCAGTTTCAAAACAAGGATGTCGCCATGCAGATGCTGCGTGGCAAGCTGGCCGAACTCAAGGCGCGCGAAGAGGAAGCCAAACTCGCCCACCTCCGCGGGGAGCAACGCAATATCGAGTGGGGGAGCCAGATTCGGTCGTATGTCTTCCAACCGTACACGATGGTCAAGGACTTGCGAACCGGTGTGGCGATCGGAGCTGTCCAACGGGTGACGGACGGCGACCTCGCACCGTTGCTGACCGCGTTTCTTCGATGGCCTCCCGGTCAAGGAGGCAGCGTCGACGATGGACAGGACCTGGATTAGGAATCGGGTGATGGCGGTGGTGGCCGGAATGCTGATGGCGGCACCCGGTCACGCCGGACAGAACGTTCGGTTGGCGGAGACGCCCGCCGGGAATATTCTCGCCGACGCTGTCCGTTTGGTTGCCAAAGCGGATATCGCCTTGGTGCCGGCCAGCACGCTGCTTCCCGATGCCGAGCCGGCCAATCTCGCTCCCGCGGAACTGCTGATCCGTTTGGTGACCGGACAGGACACGGTGGTTGTGGTCCGTCTCCGTGGATCCCAACTCCGGTCCGCGCTCGAACGGTCGGTCACTTACATCGGAAAGCCGTTCGCGGGCTTCCTGCAAGTCTCCGGCGTTGCTCTGGATGTCGACGCAACGCGTGTGGCCGGCAGCCGGGTCCAGTCGGTGCTGGTCGGTGGGACGCCTTTGGATCTCGCCAGGGAGTACCGCGTGGCGATGCCGAGGCCGCTCGCCGATGGCCAACTGGGTTATTTCCAGTTCTGGACAAAGGACCGGAT
>CAZYBA010000022.1:5211-5736 GCA_964646105.1 uncultured Armatimonadia bacterium | reverse complement strand
TCCAGGATACGGGACGGACATTGGAAGATGCGGTCAAGCAATTGGCCGGACAATCGCCAATGCCGCGAGGAATCGAGTCGCGGATCCGCATCCGCAATGGAGGGAAAACGCAATGATGCGCGATGGAGTCGAGTGGACCGCCTTGGGTTCGGTGGCATTGGCGTTGGGGGCTTGGATCCCCGGATGCCGGACTCCCGAGGCGACCCCGCAAGCAGCATCGGTTCCTTTGCTGTCCGCCCCTGCCGCGGATACGGCTTTCGATGCGAATCGGGCGTTCGCCGATCTCAAGAAACAAGTCGCGTTCGGCCCCCGCGTGCCCGGCACCAAAGGGCATGCCGCCTGCCGCGACTGGATCGTGGCTGAATTGGAAAAATCCTGCCCGGGCACGGTCCGTCGCCAAGACACATCCATCGTGATTCGCGGTCAGCGCGTTCCGTTGACAAACATCGGGGCGCGCATCAACCCCGATGCACCGACCCAAATCCTGCTGTGCGCCCACTGGGATACCCGGCCCACCGCGGATCA
>CAZYBA010000022.1:0-5201 GCA_964646105.1 uncultured Armatimonadia bacterium | reverse complement strand
AAATCGACCCGACAAAACGCAAGCGGCCGATCGATGGTGCCAACGACGGCGCTTCCGGGGTGGCGGTATTGCTGGAACTGGCCCGCAATCTGGCGGAGAAGAAGCCGAATGTGGGTGTCCAGTTCGTGTTTTTCGATGGCGAGGATTTCGGACCCGGTATCGAAAACATGTTTCTCGGGGCCAAGGCATACGCTGCAAAGCCGCTCTTCCCCAAACCTGCGTTCGGAATCCTTATCGACATGATCGGAGACAAGAACCTCGGCATCTACCGAGAACTCAATTCGGATGCCGTCGCGGCGGACATCAATACGCTGGTTTTCAAGGCCGCAAAGGATTTGGGTGTCGCGGCATTTGTCGACGAACCCCGGCATGAAATCTTGGACGACCATCTTCCCCTCATTCGAAAAGGGTGGAAAGTCATCGACTTGATTGACTTCGACTACGGTCCCTGGCACACGCTCGACGATACGGTGGAGCAGTGTTCCCCGGCATCGCTCAAGGCGGTCGGCGATGTTTTGGGCAAGGTGGTAAGGGATACCCGCTGACGATGTGCCGGCGGTGGGGCCGTTGTATCTAGGACCGGCCCAGTCCCGCCGGGATCAACCGTCGACGTCCTGAGACCGTCGATTGGTCAGTTCGTTTTCGGCCACCGGGCCGACGCAATCGTCCAACCGTCGCGTGAACGCAACTGGAACTCTCCGCCGAGGTCCCCGCGGGTCAGGGATTCCACTATCTGCAATCCCAGATCGCGATCGCGTTGCGGGTTGAAGTCGGACTTTAGCGGGTCACCCGTATTGCGGACCTCGAGGCTCCACTCCTCCGGCAACTCGATCCAGCGCACCTGGATTTCCCCTTCGAGAGTGTGGTGGAATCCATGTTCGACCGCGTTCTGGACCATCTCGTTCAGAATCAGCGCCAACGAGTTGGCGTGCTGGGATCCGAGGCGCAAGTCGGGGCCTTCCACCGACATGTGTATCCGTCGGTTTGGCAAGGTAAGGCTCTGCTGCGTGGCCGTTATGATCGACTCCGCGATCTTGCGGACATTGATCGTGTCGAGATCCTCGCGCGAAAGCAGGTCGTGCACAGCGGACACGGCGAGAACGCGGGAAATGGACTCGTCGAGCACCTGTTCCGGAGAACGATCGGCTGCATAGTGCTTTTGGAGGCGCAGCAGGCTGGCTATTTGCTGGAGGTTGTTTTTCACCCGATGGTGCATTTCCTGAAGCAGGGCACCCTTGACCATCAGCTTGGAGTTCTCGATCGCCACCGCGATCTGATTGCCCAGCGTGGTCAGCACGGCGAGTTCGTCGGCGGTGAACAGGTGCGGCTCTGCGGTGTAGCAGGCGAGCACCCCGATGACCCGGTCTCGGACCTTCAAGGGAATACAGGCTAGACTGGTGAGTCCCTCGCGCTCCGCCACCTCGGAGTACTGGTACTCCGGTGCTTCCCGTACATTGAGCACGGTCACCGGTTGACCCGACTCGAGTACTTTTCCAGCAAGACCTTCGCCGAGGGCCAGATTTGGTCGTTTGGGATACTCGTTGCCCGCGGACTGGACTGCCTTGAGTACGAGTTGGCCACGGTCTGTATCCACCAGGGAAAGGGCGACCACACGGAAATTCAAAAACCGGCTGGCTGCGGTGACCGCCAACTGCAGAATTTCCTCCAGATAAAGATCCGACGTGATTGCGCGGGAAACATCGGCGACAGTGGACAGGTGGGATGCCTTTTTTTCGGCGCGGCGTACCCGTCGGGACGCTTCGATGGCCCCTGCCACTTGCGACGCGATGGAGGAGAGGAGTTGTACTTGGGTTTTGGTGTAGTCGTGGGGGGCGAGGGTGCGGACATTGACCACCCCGATGACTTCCCCTTTCCAGAACAGCGGCACGGACAGGATGCTTTGGTACCGTTCCTCGAGCAATCCAGGCACAAACAAGAAGCGTTCGTCCGTCCAGGCTTCGGCCGAGAGGGCGACATGGCGACGATTCTGGGCAACCCAACCGGTGATGCCTTCGCCGACCGGCAATCGGAAATGGCCGATCAGCGCTTTGGGGATGTCGCTGTCGGTGGTGGCACGCAGGACCAATGCGTCCTTGGTTTCATTGAAGAGGTAGACCAAGGCGGAATCGGTGCCGGTGGCGTCACGGGCGACTTCGGCGATCAGGGGAAGGAGATCGTCCGGGTTGACAATGTGCCCGGTTGCCTCGGCGATTCGTCGCAAGGCCGCGGTTTCGGACGAACGGGTGTCGAGGGCTTCCTCGAGTTGACGGATCCGGTTACGAGCATCCACCAATTCCGCGTCCCGCTTGAGCAACAGGCGGGTGAGTTCGTTGGAATCGTCGCGCCGCAGCGAGTGGGGGAGCGGCACGTCTCAGACCGAGTTGGCGAGAATGATGGCTTCGGCGATTTCCCGCATCGACTTGCGGGTGTTCATGCTCTGGAGCTGTATCCGGCGGAACGCGTCTTGCTCCTTGAGACCGTACTGGTCCATCAGGATTCCCTTGGCGCGATCGACCGCCTTGCGGGTTTCGAGCTTGTCCTCGAGTTCGGCCGCTTCCTTCTCGATTTCCAGAAATTCATCGAACCGGGCAATGGCGATCTCGATCGCCGGCATCAGGTCGGTTTCCTTGAACGGCTTCACCAGATAGGCGAAGACTCCGGCGTCCCGGGCGCGCTCGACGAGATCTTTCTGCGAATAGGCGGTCAGCAACAGCACAGGTGCGATTCCCTCCGTGGAAATCAACTTGGCCGCGTCGATGCCGTCCATTCCCGGCATCTTGATGTCGAGGATGACAACGTCGGGCTTGCTTTCCCGGGTCATTTCAACGGCCTGTTTGCCGTCGCCCGCCTCGCCGGTGACCACGTGTCCCATGTTCTCCAATGTGCGACGCAGGTCCATCCGGATGATGGGCTCGTCGTCGGCGATCACGATACGGAGGGGATTCACGGGGTCGAAACTCCTTTTCTGGAACGGGTTGACAGTGCAACCGTTGAGACATTCAACCAACATGGAAAGCCGGTCGGAGTTCCAATTGTATACTGATCGCAATGCTGTCGCAACGTCGCGCCCGATGAGAAACCCCGTGGCAACCCTGCTCGCGAGTGCCTTGATCGCCTTCGTGCTTGGATGGATCAACCGCCACGTCGGGGAATTTGTCACGCTCCCGGCAGCCCGTTCGCCTTGGGGGCACGCGCTGTCGCTGGGATACCTGGCGCTGCTGCTGGGCGCGTTGGTCGCGATGGCTCGCTCCGCCGCGCACTGGCGTGTCTCCACCCCATTCCTGCTCACGGTGGGATCCGCGTGTGCGGCGCCGATGCTGGTGGTCCTCGCCATCGGGGCGTCCGCGGTGCCCGATTGGCTCGCCGTCGGTGCCAACAATCTCTTCGGTCCGGTTGGAGCGGTCATGGTCGGGGCCGCGATCGGCCGGATCATCAACCACCCCAACACGCTCCTTGCCGCTGCCGCATTCGCGGCGTTCTTCGACATGGTCGTTGTCACACTCGGACCTGTCGCAAAGCTGATGGAAAGCGGATCCCCGTTGATCCAGGCGGTCTCCGTCGGGGCTGGCACCACGACCGGGGGCGTGCGCTTCGGCTTCGGCAAGGTGTTCCGCTTCCTTTCGCCAGTCACCATCGGTCCGGCGGATGTGCTGTTCCTAGCCGTTTTCCTCGGTTCCGTGGTGGTGCTTTCCCGGGCCGAAGCATTCCGGATCCGCACCGAAAACGCCACGCTGCGTTGGCTTTTTGCCCTCTTGATGTTCGCCCTCACGCTGGTGGAGTTCGGCGTCAAGGCCGTTCCCGCGCTCGCCCCGATGGGACTCGCCGTCATTGTCGCGAACCGCAGGGAAGCGCGTTTCACACCCCGGGAACTGCGTGACCTCTGGATAGGTGGCGGATTCGCGGTCGCTTGTGCGGTCGCGATCGTGCTTCTCGGGCCGCGTATTGCCGCCCGTAACAAACCCGCTCCGGCCAAGGGGCCGGTTTACGGCATGATCCTGTCCCGCATTCCTGAAGGAGGCGAATTGGTGGTCAACGGGATTGCACCGGACTCTCCCGCACAGGCTGCCGGAGTCAAGCCGGGGGACGTGGTGGCGGCGGTAGATGGCAAGCCGACACCCCGGATCGCGAATTCGGAACTTTCGGAACGCTTGCGCGACACGTCCCGACTGCTGCTGCGCCTGCGGATCCGGCGCCTCGGCGTGGGACGTCCGATCGGGATCGCGGTGGACGCGCGGGAATGGAAGCCGTTCCGCTGGCCCTGGCGTGCGGGGCGGCGTTTGTCGCCGGTGCTGTCAATGCCTTGGCTGGCGGCGGAACGTTGCTGACTTTTCCCGCGCTGCTTTGGGGAGGCCTGGCGTCCCCGGCCGCAAATGCCACAAGCACCGCCGCGCTCTTTCCCGCCCAATTGGCGGCTCTGGCGGGCTTGCGTGAGCACCTGTCCGGCCAGCGGAATCTATGCTTTGCGTTGCTGACGGTGGGAACGGTCGGCGGGCTGGTCGGGGCCTGGCTCTTGACAGCGACACCGAGTGCGGTTTTCGATCGCTTGGTTCCCGGTCTCATCCTTCTGGCGACCCTGTTGTTTTTGCTGCAGGAACCGCTGGCCAAACGACGCAGCCGGATGGGAGAATCGGGACCGCAATCCGTGCGTTGGACGGTGGGTACAATCTGCTTTCTCTGCATGGTGGCGGTGTACGGTGGCTACTTCGGTGCGGGAATTGGTATTCTGACCCTGGTTGCACTCGGTGCGCTGGGAGTGCGCGACATCCACCGGATGAACGCTCTCAAGGCCGTGTTCACGTTGGGGGCCAACGGCGTGGCCACTGCGGTCTTTGTTGCGCGGGGTCTGTCCGACCTCTCGGTCTCCGCTCCCATGGCGGTTGCCGCCGCAGCCGGAGGATTCTGCGGTGCGCGTTTCGGGAAGCGCATCGGCGGACGCAATGTACGTCGTATCGTGGTGGGTGTCGGTTTCGTCCTGGCGATCGTGCAGATGGTGAGATTGATGCGATGAACTTTTCCCCGGAGCAATCGACCGCCGATGGAACCGCTCCGACCCCGTCGAACCCCGACATCGAACCGGCAGTCATCCTGTTCGACGGTGTCTGCAACTTTTGCAACGGGGTGGTGCGTTGGGTGTTCGATCGCGATCCCGAGGGCTGTTTTCGATTCGCACCGTTGCAAAGCGCCTTCGCCGTCCGTCGTCT
>CAZYBA010000021.1:15812-18969 GCA_964646105.1 uncultured Armatimonadia bacterium | reverse complement strand
CCGCCGTGGCAAGCGGCCCGACCTCGGAACACCCAAGCCGGAACGACTCCCGGCCCCGGGAAACCGGGTGTGCGCAGTGGCCACCGACGGACAACGTGTCGTCGGCACAGCCCTTCGCGTCGCACGCCACCTTGGCCTGCGTGTCTGGAGCAACCGGGACGCGATGGCCGGGCTGGACCGTATGGTTGACGAGGGTCGATTGGTCGGCTGGACCTGCGACCGCGACAGGATGTCCGAACCCCTCGCCGAGGCTCGCTTGCGCCGCTGAGACCGTCAGCCTGGATTGCAATCCCATGCCCAATCGCCGGTTCCGGCCGGCCCCGACCCCTGATGCTGCCGAGATGAACACACCATGATCGAAGCCCAATCCCTGGCCAAACGCTTCACCCTTCCCGGGGGGAAGCAGGTCGATGCAGTCGAAGACGTCAGTTTCCGGGCAGAACCGGGAACCATCCACGGGCTGCTCGGTCCCAACGGTGCGGGCAAGACCACCACGGTCCGCTTGCTCGCGACACTGCTTCGGCCCAGCGGTGGTACCGCTCGGATCGGCGGGCACGATATCAACAGCCACCCCGAACGCGTCCGCGCGTCCATCGGCTACCTCACCGGCACGGCCGGGCTGTACGAACGACTTACCGGACGCGAAGTGTTGCGCTATTTCGGCAATCTGAACGGGATGGCGGCTTCCGATATAGAACGTCGTACCGCAGCACTCTGCGAGCGTCTCGACCTTGGAGATTTCCTGGATCGGCGGTGCGAGCGGCTGTCTACCGGCCAGAAGCAACGTATTGCAATCGCGCGTGCGGTCCTGCACGACCCGCCGGTGCTCTTCTTCGACGAACCGACCAGCGGGTTGGATGTCTTGTCGGCGCGGACTGTCCTGCAGACCATCCGCGACTACCGAGCCGAAGGCAAGACCATCTTGTTCTCGACCCACATCATGAGCGAGGTCGAGGCTCTCTGCGACAAGATCACGGTGGTTCACCGCGGGAGGGTGACTGCCGAGGGGACATTGCCGGAACTACGCGAACGCACCGGTGGCAAGACATTCGAGTCGATTTTCCTGCGCCTGATCGGTGAGGAGGCGAGCACGGTATGAAACTCTGGTGGGTGATTTTCATCAAGGAATTCTTCGAGGTGCTGCGCGACCGCCGTGCACTGTTCCAAGTCTTCATCAGTCCTCTCTTGATCACGCCCTTGGTGCTGGCGTTGACCGGGTCTCTTGCCAAACGGCAGGCCCTCGACTCGCTCAAGGAACCGATCCGTGTCGGCGTGGTGGGGTGGAAACGGGTCCCGGCCCTGCAGGAATGGTTCGACGGGGCGGTTGCGGGAGAGAAGATCCAGCTGATCCCGACCGACGAAGCAGAAACGGAAAGCGCCGTACGTTCGCGTCGCCTGCATGCGGTGGCGGTGCTTCCCGACGATGCGCCGGCGCGCTGGGAATCGGACCAGACATTGCCCGTCAAGATTGTCTTCGACCCCGGCAACGACAAATCGCGCGGTGCGGGCGAGCGCGCGGGCGACCTTTTTCGCAAACGTGGGGAACGGATTGTCGCTGCGCGGTTGACGAACGCCGGGTTGTCGCAGCAGGTGGTGCGTCCGTTCGAGATTGGAGACGCGCCACTGAAGGGTGGCGGGGGTGTGGGGGTGCGCCTGATCTCCAGTTTTCTGCCCTACCTGCTTGCATTGTCGTCGCTGATGGGCGGGGTGTTTGTCGCCAACGATACGGTGGCGGGCGAGAAGGAGCGCGGGACCCTCGAGACGCTGCTGAGTTCGCCGGTGCCGCGTCGTGCGATCGCCGCGGGCAAGTTCGCGGTCACCGCCGCCTTGGCGTTGCTATCCGGTGTCTTGTCGGTGATCGGTACCCTCTGGCCGTTCGCGATCCCGCTTCCCATGTTCGCCTGGATGACCGAAGGCGGCTTGACCATGACCGCCACGTCGGTGGCGGCGATGTTCCTGGTGCTGGTGCCCCTGGCGGTCTTTGGCGCAGGGGTGCTCCTCACCATCTCGACCATCTCACGCAATCAAAAAGAAGCCCAGGCGTCCTTGACTCCGGTGCTCCTGATCGGGACGGTGCTGGGTATGTTGTCGTTGGTACTGCCTCCGGACGCGTCGATCGGGTCCGCGGCCGCGCCGGTCCTCGGCCCGGCATTGGTTCTCAAACAGGCCCTCCAAGGTGTGGTGAACCTGAAATTCGCGGCCCTCGCGGGAATCGCGTCGGCCCTCTACGCAGCGATTGCCCTGGTGGTCGCAACCCATTTGTTTGAAAAGGAAAGTGTCTTGATGAAGTCGTGACCGGCAACCGTTGATCGGTTGGCGTGTCCGACAGGGCAGGAGAAATGCAGGCTATGGCAATTCGATGGCGCGCAATCCTCAGCGCGCTTTTGGCGGCGGGTTTTGTTTTGGGGACGACCCGTCCTGTTCGTGCGGATCTGGACCCGGCAACACGGCGCAAAGTCTTCGATGCGGTGTGGACCAAGGTTCGCGACACCCACTGGGACCCGACATACGGCGGGGTCGATTGGAACAAGATCCGGACCCGCTATGCGCCGAAGGTGGCCGCGGTCAAATCCGACGGCGCGTTCTACCAACTGATCCAGACCATGCTTGGCGAACTGGGCCAAAGCCATTTCCACATCATTCCGCCCGAGGCGTATGTGGCGTCCGATACCACCGGCGGTGCCCGTGACGGCGACGGTGCTACGGGGATGACCATCGGGCTGGTGGACGGTCGGGCGGTGGTCATGGCGGTGGACTCGGATTCCGCGGCCGCGGAGGCCGGAGTGGCTCCCGGGTGGACCGTGGTTGCCGTTGGAAACACCAAGGTGGATCCGTTGCTGGCCAAGATCAAGGCCCGCAAGCTCAAGCCGGCCGCGGAGCGGGTCGAGGTGCGGACCTTGGCCATGGGGCTCCTGGCGGGACAACGTGGAGACACGGTCCGTGTTTCGTTCGAGGGACGTGAACCGGTTGCGTTGGTCCGCCGCGCCCCCAAAGGGGTCGCGTCGCGGATGGGCAACCTGCCCCCGATGCCGGCATTTGTGGAAACCAAGACCCTTGCGGGCGGGATCGGTTACATCCGCATCAACATTTTCTTGGTCGAGCCGGTGATGCAACAGGTGCGCGAGGCAGTGGAATCGTTCGCCGACGCGCCGGCGTT
>CAZYBA010000021.1:7057-15795 GCA_964646105.1 uncultured Armatimonadia bacterium | reverse complement strand
ACCCGGGCGGAGTCGGCGGAATGGCGTCCGGCATCGCCGGCATGCTGGTGGCGTCCGGGCGCGACAAATACTCGCTCGGCTCGATGAAGATGCGCAAAGGCGAAATCCGTTTCGCCGTCAATCCACAGCCCCCGTTTTTCACCAAGCCGGTGGCGGTCCTGATCGATGAGATGTCGTTGTCCACTTCCGAACTGTTTGCGGGCGGGCTGCAGGAAATGAACCGCGTCGTGGTGGTCGGGCGCCGAACCGGGGGCATGGTGCTCCCGTCCAACATCGAGAAACTGCCGGGAGGTGTACGTTTCCAATATGCGGTCGCCGACTTCAAGACTCCCAAGGGAGTGCTCCTCGAAGGTCGTGGGGTGATTCCCGATATTCCGGTGGAACTGACCCGCACACAGCTGCTCCGCGGGGGCGATCCGACCCTCGACGCCGCACTCGGGGCATTGCAGCAAAAGATCGGCGCGCGTGCCAAGTCGTAAGGGACGCCGTTCCCCGGATGGTTACGTGAACGTGCCATTGCGGGATTCCGGAAGTCGCATTGCCCGCTTCACCCTGTTGGAACGGGGAATCCCCTGCAATCCGCCGGTCCGGACCCCGTTGTCCTCAACCCGTCTCGTCTCCTCGGTAAATCCGCTTTGTGTCGTATAGGAACTCCCATGAACTTTGTCGAGAAATCGTTTCTGCATCGTTTCGTCTCGGTCGGTATTGTCGGTGCGCTCGTGGCCGGCGTGTCGGTCCAGTCCGCCTGGGCTCAGAAGTCCAAGCCATCCGCCAAACCGGCGGCCAAGGCGCCCGCAGCGCCCAAACTGCCGTTGACCACGGCCGACGCGGTTCTCGATGCCTCCGCGAAGGCGATGGGCGGGGATGCTGCCACCAAGATCGAGACCTCCGTGGTGACTGGAAAGATGTCCATTCCGGCCCAAGGCCTGACCGGCACCATGGTTCTCAAGAGCAAGTCTCCCGACAAGTTCGTCATGGTGCAGGGGTTGCCCAACATCGGGGAAATCCGGGTCGGTTACGACGGCAAGGTGGGCTGGAGCAAGGACCCGTTCAACGGCCTGCGCGAACTCAAGGGAGAAGAACTCGCCCAGACCAAGGACGATGTGGACCGCAATTCGCCGTCGGAGTGGCGCAAGAAGGTGAAATCGGCGGTCTTGCTCGCACCGCGGAAGGTGGCGGGTTCGTGGTGCTATGTGGTGAAGGTGACCACCAAGGCGAACGTGGTCAACACCCAGTACATCGACGCCAAGACATTGCTGCTGTCGAGGGTGGATGTCACCATGACCGGACCGACCGGCAAGGTGCCGGCCGAGTCGTACCTGAGCGACTACCGCAGTGTCGACGGTGTCAAGATGCCGTACAAGACCCGCAGCATTGTCGCCGGAGTTCAGGAGATTGTCATCACCTACGACAAGGTGGAGAACAATGTCCCGGTGGACGATGCCGAGTTCACGAAGCCGGTGGTCAAGACGGCCCCGACCGGCAAATAAACGCGCCGGCCACAAAGGCGACGGCATCCTCGGGGAGACCCGGGGGTGCCGTCTTTGGTTTTTCGGCGCGCGGCATCGGCCTCTGTTTCCGGAACCTACGGAGTCCGATGGCTCGGGAATGTTGTCAACGTTCGGCGGTTCGTCTCAGCAACATCACCATCACAGGCGCCCCGATCAACGCGGTGACCACACCCACGGGGAGAGGGCGATCCGGGAGCAGGGAACGTCCCAGCGTATCCGCAGCACTGAGCAACACCGCCCCGCCCGCGGCGCAGAACGGGATGAGCGTGCGGTTCGGTGGACCTGTCAACGACCGGACCAGATGGGGTATCACGAGCCCGACGAATCCGACGATTCCGGTGGAGGCTACCGCCACCGCGGTGAGGAGCGCGATCACGCCCAGGCGCGACAATTTGAACCATTCCACCCGCACCCCGATCGAGCGGGCGGTATCCTCGCCGAAACAGAACGCGTCCAAGGCTTTCCCGCTGGCTGCGAGCACAAGCACTCCCGGGATGACGGTCGCTGCGAGCCACAGCACTTGGGTAGGGTTGCTGTCGCCGAGGTAGCCCATCAGCCAGCCCAGGATGCGCGATTGGTCTTGACCCGCCAGCGAAAGCAGCAACTGCATTACCGCGGCCAGGAACGTTCCCAAAACCACTCCGGAGAGCAGAAACGCGTCCAGATCCAACTTGCTGCGCCGCCGGCTCGCGGCAAACACCAGGACCGTGGCCGCCGCCGAACCGGCGAAGGCCATCAGTGGCAACGCCGCGCCACCGCCGATTCCGAGTAGCACCGCGGCTCCCACCCCCACCGACGCGCCAGACGCGACACCGGCCAGGTACGGATCGGCGAGAGGATTTCCGGTCAGCGATTGGAGGGCGGCTCCCGATGCCGCCAGGGCGGCGCCGGCCAGCAGGCCCACCAGCACCCGAGGCAACCGCAAATCACGGACAATCATTGCGTTTTGATCGGTCGATGAAACGTCGGTCAAGGCGGCGACCACCTCGCGCCAAGGGATTGCGACATCGCCGAGCAGCAAGCCCGCGGCTGCGCTGAGTAGCACGAAGATTCCCGCCGCCACCGACGCCGGCCCGGCAGGGACCCGCCGCACATCCCCCGCCCGTCTACCGTCGCTCGACAATGTCCCGCACCTGCGGCCACAGCGACCCGAAAACCGAGTCGATATCCCGGTTGGCGTCAATCACCCGGAATCGGTCCGGTGCGGCGGTAGCCGCATCTAAAAAACCCGTGCGCACCTTGGTATGAAAATCGAGGGCTTCGTTGTCGAGACGATTGCCGTCGCCTTCGCTGTCGCGCCGTGCCTTGCCGACGGTTACCGGAAGGTCGAGCAGGAATGTCGCGTCCGGGACCCGGCCCTTGGTTGCGAATGCGTTGGCAGCCCGGATGAAATCCAGGCTCAGACCGCGGGCATAGCCTTGATAGGCCACCGACGAGTCGATGAAGCGGTCGCACAGGACCACATGCCCGGCGGCGAGCGCGGGTTCCACCACCTCCGCAACGTTTTGGGCACGGGCAGCGGCGAAGAGCAGAAACTCCGCCTCGGGCGTCATCGATGTGCCGAGCAGCAACGACCGGACGGTTTCCCCGACCGAGTCGCCACCGGGTTCGCGGGTACGCACCACCGTGCAGCCTTGTGCGGTCAGCCGTTCGGCGAGGCGCTGGATCTGGGTGGTCTTGCCCGCGCCGTCGGGTCCTTCGAATGTCAGGAACACGCCGCGTCGGGATTGGTTTTCAGGGTTCACAGATCCGCCAGGAAATCGAAGACATGGTCGTTGGCGCCGGGCAGGCCCTCGTGACCGTAATCAGGGTAGATGAGCAAGCGCTTCGGAGCGGCAATCTTGTTGAAGGCTGCGAACTGGGTGGAGGGCGGGCAGACCGTATCCATCAACCCGATCGGCATCAGGATCTCGGCACGGATACGCGGGGCAAGGTGCTGGCAGTCGATGTATCCGAGCCGCTCCCACCAAAGGTCCTCGTGCTCGTGCAGCGGGTCGAACTGCCGGAAGAACGTCGACAATTCGTCATAGGCGGCCTTGGCGAGGTCCATCTCCCAGACTCGCTTGTAGTCGCAAAGGAATGGGAATGTGGGGGCGGCCTTCCGGATGCGCGGCTCTAGGGCGGCGCAGGCGAGGGTGAGACCGCCGCCTTGCGATCCTCCGATCGCGGCCACCCGACTTGGGTCCACCTCGGGAAAGCCCATCACAATCCGCGCGAGCAGCGCGGTGTCGAGGAAGACATTGCGGTAGTATAGGCGCTCCGGGCCGTCGGCGAGGCCACGGATGATGTGCCCGCGCAGGGTGTTGCCCCGGACCCCGCCGGTGTCTTCGGAGAGGCCACCTTGACCGCGGCAGTCCAGAGCGGCGACCGCATAGCCCTGGCTCACCAACGCCAACTTGTCCTGCCAGTCGCCGCTGTGTCCGGAATAGCCGTGGAACATCAGGACGGACGGGTGGGGTTGGGGAACGTTTCGCGGGCGCAGGTACTTTGCGTAGATCCGTGCGCCACCCGCACCGGTGAAGCGCAAATGGAAGCATTCGGCGCCATGGGTGCGCAACGCATGGGGGGTGAGTTCGACATCCGGATCGAGGGTGTCGATTTCCCGGAGCGCACGGTCCCAGTAGCTGTCGAAATCGGCGGGACGCGGATTCCGACCTTGGTATTGGTGGAGTTGGTCGAGGGGGAGGTCGATCTGGGGCATGGTGGTGACGGAGGGCGGAGCGGGTCGGACACGACGCTCGCGATCGCAACGTAAGCCGGCGCCTTTTCCGGCGTCGATGCTCGAGTTCTTTTACCATACGTCCGCGACGCCCCGGCCTGTACGGTGCCTTGCGAGTCGTCGGGCCGGTCCGCACCAACGCCACCGCCGGCACGGCGCCTACTTTTTCCGGCGGAACATCCGCGCCATGAACTCGTCGTAGCCGAGGCTGAGACCGTTTTCCAGAACGGGATCGTGCCCGCCGCGGCGTTGCACTTCCGATGCACGCCAGTGCGCGAGTTGTTCGGTCAATTTCGCGAGGATTTCGGGATGTTGCCCCGCGACATCGTTGGCTTCGGACGGGTCGGTGGAAAGGTGAAAAAGCTGGGGAGCGGGATTGCGGTCGTGGCCGTGCAGATCGGGCATGCGGTTGCCGTGGATGTCGGCCGCAATCGGCAGGATCAGCTTCCATTCCGGAGTGCGCAGGGCGAGGGACGCCTGCCGGGTGGACTCGACACAGACGATGAATTCCCTGGGCTCGGGAGGGTTTCCGTGCAACGCCGGGGTCAGGTCGCGGCCGGTGATCGGTTCGGCTTCGGGTAGCCTCCACCCGCATTGCCGCGCCAATGTCGGCAATACATCTTCGGTGGATACCATCTCGGGGATTCGTCCCGGTTTGGAATCCGGGGTGCGCACCATCATCGCGACCCGAACATTGGCGTCCACCAGACCGTGGTGATCGAAGTGGATTCCGCCCTCGCCGAAGCATTCGCCGTGGTCGCTCATCAACACCACGGCCGTGTCGTCGAGACGTCCGGCGTTGCGCAAATGCCCGATCAGGCGCCCGACCTGGTCGTCGACCCGTGTGATTTCACCGTCGTACTGCGCCACCACATCGGCGTAGTCGTCGGGATGCTGCAGGCGCATTTCCGCGAGGAATTGTTCGTAGTACTCGGGAGCGATTTTCTTGACGTCGGCCAGGTTGTGCGGCGCCGAACCGGGGACATAGTGCAGCGAGTTGTAGGGCGCCGGGGGCCCGTAGGGGGTGTGGGGGTCCCACAGGTGCAGGAAGAGCAGGAAACGCCGGTCGGCGAGGTCGTCGACAAACGCGATGGCCCGGTCCACCAGCTCTTCCGATTGCGCGATGAACGGTTGGTAAAGGTAGCCGGAGTAGAAATCGAAACCGCGGGAGAACCAGCCTCCACGCCCCATTCCCTGCACCACCAGATTGTCGATCCCCACGGTGGTCATGCCGGCGGACTTGGCCAGTTCGGGGAAACAGCGAATCGTTTCCGAGAGACGGGCCTTCGGCGGGATATGGCTGACAATGCCGTGGCGGTAGGGATGAAGGCCGGTGAGCAACGTCGTGAACGACGGCATGGTCGGGATCGAGGGAGCGATCGCCTGGTCGAAAACCGTACATTCGCGGGAGAACGCGTCGATGCACGGCGACGTATTGCGCGGGTAGCCGTAGCAGCCGAGGTGATCCGGGCGAAGGGTGTCGATCACCACCACGACGGCGTTACGGACGGGGGGAGTGTTGAAATCGGGATCGGTCGACATGGCGGGTTGGGAACCGTTCAGCGAGTCTACCGCGCCGCAAACCGCACCGGGCATCGCAACGGCTTGCCTGTTGTCGAACAGGAAGGAGCACGTTGACCTCCCTGCCGATGGCGCGCCCCGCGAGGGAGTTTGTCGTTCCGTTCGGGGCTGTTTCCGACGAAGCCGGGACCGGTGGCGTGCGGTGCCCCGGTCCCGGATGTGTCAATGGGCTGGTTTGTCGACGTATCCGTGGAGTTTGGTCCCGGTTTTGGGATCCAGCGCGACATTCGACTTGGCTTCCTTGTCGTCGGCGTTGAGCTTGTCGGGTGCCGGGATGTCGGCGGCGAGCTTGGCGGTTCGCAGGTGGAGCGGAGTGGCCCCGGCGCCGGGAGTTTCGCCTTCGACGGGGGTGCCGATCTTGGTACCGCACCGGCCTTGCGCCGGCACTGGATCGGTGTCGCGCCCGGTGTCCGCCAACCGGTTTTCCACCCAAGCGTCGAGTCGGGCCTTCATCTCGGCAACCTTTTCCGGCATCGATTCCGCGAGGTTGACCTGTTCGGTGGGATCGTTCACAAGATCGAACAGCTCTTGCATCGGACGTCCGTGCGGGTCCGGCTCGTAGGCCTGGATGAACTTCCAGTGGTGGTCGCGCACCGCGCGCTTGACTTCCCAGGTGGCTTCGCTGAGGAAGAGCTCCTCGTAGTTGGCATCGCGTTCACCCGCCAGGCACGGCACCAGGCTGCGGCCTTCGGTCTGGGGGTTCGCGGGCAGTCCGGCGAGTTCGAGCAACGTGGGGACGAAGTCGACATTCTGGATGAAGCCGGGGACGCGGCGCGGGGCGATTCGACCCGGTTGGAACCAGATCGCGGGGATATGGACATTGCCTTCGTAGAGGCCGTGGTGGTCGTAAAAGCCCAATTGCTCGTCGAGAATTTCCCCGTGGTCGGCGGTGACCACCACCAACGTGTCTTCCTGAATTGGCTCGAGCGCGGCGAAGACCCGTCGCAACTGCCAGTCCATGTAGGCGGTCTCCGCGTCGTACAGGGCGTTCACGTAGCTAGAGTCGGTCACCCCGGGCATCCAATCGTGGAAGTACCACTGGAACATGGGATCGTTCCAGGCCGGGTCCATCGACCGGTTGTTCGGGTCGTACGGGTCGCGGCCGGTCGGATAGAACATGGTTCGCCACTCGGCGGGCGGCAGGTAGGGCGTGTGCGGATCCCAGTAGTGCAGGAAGAGGAAGAACGGTTTGTCGTCCCCGCGCAGAGTCTCGATCATCGGCAGGGCAGCGTCGGTGATGTGCTCGGCCCGGCGCAGGGTGAGGGGGTCGCTGCGATCCCAGGACGGCGAGACATAGTGGTCGAAGCCCCGTGTGAAATGGCGTCCCATCGTATCGACCGCACCGGTGTTCCAGCCGTGTTGCTTGAGCATTTCCGGCAGCAACGCGATGCCGTCCTCGATCGGGACCTTGCCGCCGATGTTGACAATATTGTGGGTGATGGCCTCGGTGCCGGTGAGCAGGGTTGTGAACGACGGATGGGTGGGGATGTTTGGGGCGTAGCAGCGTTCGAAAACCACGCCGCGTTCGGCGATCGAGTCGAGGAACGGGGACGTGTTTTTCGGGTAGCCGTAGCAGCCGAGATGGTCGGCGCGTTGGGTATCGAGGGCGATCAGGACAATGTTCATGGCGTGGTGAGGGATCGGGTTGGTGAGGGCTAAGTCGTCAACGTGCCGGCGGGACGGTTGGGGGGGCGGTACGGTTCGGGATGGGCGATGCTCGGTTGAAGTTCTCCGATGACCGCGCGCGGTTGTCGCCCGATGCGGACGCCGTCGACGAAACCGGGATGGGGTTCCGTCGACGGCGGATCGGATTGGGAAACGCGGGTCAGCGTGCTCCGCAGGCTTGCAGGCAGGCTTGCATGTGCCCGCGGGCTTCGGCGGCGATGATGGCGCAGTGGGTGAGCGGATAGTCCTTGGCGCCGATCACCTCGAGGTCGACCGGACCGGTGTAGCCATGCTGATGCAGGACCCGCAGGTAGCCGAGCAGATCGATGTCGCCGCGGCCGTTGGCTTGTTCCTCGGGCTTCCCGGGGTTTTGTTGTCGGCCCTTGCAGTCGCGGATATGGACATGGCGGACTCGGGAAACCACGGCGGCGATCGCTTCGACTGGGTTTTCCCCGGCCCGGTGGATGTGGGACGGGTCCATATCGATGCCGAACGCCGGCGACGAAATGGCCTGCATGGCCTTGAGGGTGGTGGGGGTGTCCCAGATGGCCGCCCCGACATGGGCCTTGACGCACAGTACGACCCCGTAGTGTTCGGCGCGGTCGGCGAGCTTGCCGAGGGAATCGATGGAGGCCTGGAGGCTGTCGTCGTCGCCAGTTTTTCCGCCGGGGCCGCAGTTGACAATCGGGATGCCGATTTCGGCGGCGGCCTGGAACGCGAGTTCCATGCGGGCGGGGTCTTGCGACGGTTGTTCCATGGCGAGGAGTTCGAGGCCGGTGCTGGCGGCGAGCGACTTGATGATCGGTGCGACTTCCTGCCAGCGGTCGAGCACCAGATGCTCGCTCATGCCGTCGATGGCGGACAGTTCGATGCCGTCGTAACCGGCGCGGGCGATGGTGTCGAAGGCGGTGGCGAGGTCGTATCCGCCGAAGAGGACGGAGTTGGCTCCTAGTTTCATGCTGGGTCCTGGATCTTGGGTTTGGGAACATCCACGACGGTGCCGTGGATGACAGATTCGATGGCGGCTTGCAGCACCCTCTGGGCGGCGAGCCCGTCGGCGCCGGAACCGTCGATTGCCTCCGGGGACACTCCCTCGGCGACTTCGCGGTGGAACGTGTGGATACGGTCCCGGAACGTGTCTTCGAAGTCGCGGAAACCGCCGAAGACCGGGTTGCTGTACACCCGTTTTTCAAGGTCGCCGGCAGGGTAGAGAGTGGCTTCGCGCCACATGTCGTCGATGACGAATCGGCCCCCGGTGCCGG
>CAZYBA010000021.1:0-7047 GCA_964646105.1 uncultured Armatimonadia bacterium | reverse complement strand
TTCCATCGGGTCCCCGCGTTCGATATCGTACGATCCGGTTAGTCCGCCGCCCACGCCGTCGTCGAATTGCATCGAGAAATGGGCGGTGGAATGGATGGATCGTCCCGGCGCGGTGGTGACAAAGCACTGCACCTTGGCGATATCGCCGCAGAAGTGGCGCATGATGTCGACCGTATGGGGATGGAGCGCCTTGATCTGGAACCACGGCGAGCTTTCGGTCGGGTTCTTGATCCACATGCTCATGTTGACAAAAAGCAGGTGTCCGAGTCGTCCCTCGTTTTGCCAACGTTTGGCCATGCGTGCGGCCGGTGTGAAGCGGTGGTTGAGGTTGATGCCGTAGCAGACTTGCTTGGCCCGTGCCAGCGCCACCATTTCCTCGGCTTGCCCGATGTCGTTGGAGATCGGTTTCTCGCCGAGGACATGGCAGCCCGCCGCGAGCGCCGCCATGGTGGGTTCGTAGTGGTCGGAGCCGTACTCGACCCCGCCGGTGGTGACATGGACGATGTCCGGGGCTTCCGCGCGCAGCATGGCGTCGACGGTTTCAAATGCCGGCACACCCAGCCGTTCCGAAGCCGCATCACGGCGGTCGGCGCGCAAATCGCAGACCGCCGCGAGGGTGGCGTCTTGGGAGCAGCGGACCATGTCGGCGTGTCGGTTCCCGATCGGACCGAGGCCGACAATTCCCACACGCAGCATCAGAGCGTGACCACCGTTCCGGTCTCCCACGACGTGATGATGCCTTCGATGATGCGCTGGACATGGAGGGCGTCCGCGCCCGACGCGTCGATTTCCTCCGGCTTGGCGCCGGCCAGGTTTTGCTCGACCCAGGTGGCGATGCGGCTGCCGAAGGTTTCGTTGAAGCCCATCATGCCGCCGAGGTAGTCGTAGGTTTCGGTCTGGCGGGAGAAGCGTGGGTAGTACGTCAGGTGTTCGCAGGCGTCGAGGAGCACGAATCGCCCTTCGGATCCCACCACCTCGAGAGTCTCGAGTCCGTAGCTCCCCCCGGCGTCGTAGCTGCCCGTGAGATGGCCGATGATGCCGTTCTTGAAGAGCAGGTTGACCTGGACATTCGACCAGCAGACGCGACGGCCGTCGGGACCGTCCGCCTTGGGGCCGCGCTTGAAGAACGCTTGCACTTTTTCGACATCGCCGCCGAAGTAGCGCATGACATCGAGGGAGTGCGGGTGCAACGCGCGGATGTGGAAATGGGGGGACGTTTCATTGGGATTGTTGATCCACATCGTCATGTTGATGATGTTGATCTCCCCGAGCCGACCGGCTTCCACCCATTCCTTGGCGCGCTTGGCGGCGGGAGTGAAGCGGTGGTTGAGGTTGATGCCGTAGCGCAGGCCCTTGGCCTTGGCGAGGGCGACCATTTCCTCGGCCTTGTCGATTTCGTTGGAAATCGGCTTTTCCCCAAGCACGGGAATTCCCGCGTTCAGGAGCTCGATGGTCGGGGCGTGGTGGTCTCCCCCGTTTTCCTTGCCGGCGGTGGTGACCGAAGCAGCGTCGATGGCGATCCCGCTGGCCAGCAGGTCGGCCACCGAATAGAACGCCGGGCAGTTGTATTTGGCGGCCGCAGCGTCCGCGCGCTCTTGCTGGATATCGCAGACCGCGACGATCTCGCAGTCTTCACGTTTCTGGTAGACGGCACCGTGGGTGTTTCCAATCCCGCCGAGGCCGACGATGGCAACTTTGAGGCTCATGTTTTTCTCCGTGCCGCGGTGGCGGCGACTATCGTCAAATTACTTTCGCGACTCCGCTTGCAGACGGGCAGCTTGGTTTGGATCGCCGATGTGCATGGTGTCGTAGGCTTGCTGGGATGTCTTGAACGGCCCGACACCTTGGTGACCGTGCCAGTCCCCTTGGTTGAGGATTGGGACCGGGAGTCCGGTCTCTTCCTGCCGGCGGGCAATGTGGGCGTCCATCTCGGCCCGGAGCCGCTCCACCACATCCGGTCTTGCGTCGGCGAGGTTGTTGTTTTCCTCGGGGTCCTCCACCAGGTTGTAGAGTTCGACCTCCGGCTTGAAGTGAAAATCGGGTTCGAGGGCGACGATCAGTTTCCATTCCGGGGTGCGCCAGCCGTGCTTGCGCATCCAGGTGCACTCGGTGATGTAGAACGACGGGGCATGCGAGGCGACGTCGCCGGAGATCATCGGCAATACACTCTCGCCATCGAACGATCCGTCGTGTTCGATTCCCGCGAGGTCGAGGAGTGTCGGAACTAGATCCTTGTGGTGGGTGAAGCCGGAAACTCGCTTGCCGGCCGGGACTTTGCCCGGGTAGCGCAGGATCAGCGGCACATGCAGGGTGTTGTCGTACATGCCGTGGTGGTCGAACCAGCATTCGTGCTCGTAGAGTGTCTCGCCGTGGTCGGCGTTCACCACCACAATGGTCTCATCGACAATGCCGTGCGCTTCCAGCGCGGTGAAGATGGACTGGATGGCGGCGTCCATGTAGGCGATCGCTCCGTCGTACTGCGCGACCACGTAATCCTTGTCTGAAATGCCGGGCGGCATCCAGCTGGCGAAGAAGTCGCGGAACGGCTTGAACTCCATGACAGGGTCCATGGATCGGTTGTTCGGATCGGACTCGTCGCCGTGGTAGAACATCCGCTCGTACGGCGCGGGGGGAAGGTAGGGCGCGTGCGGGTCCATGTGGCGCAGGAACAGCAGGAACGGCTTTCCGTCGGCGACCAGCCGATCCAGTTCGGGGAGCGCCACGCGGTTGAGGTTTTCCGCCTTCGGGCTACGCCCTTCGTTCCAACTGCCCCACCCCGGAAATTCGATGTATTTGTCGAAGCCACGGGATGCGGGATTGCCGCCGAAACCGACGCAGGTGCTGCTGTAGCCGTTTTCCCGGAGGATCTCGGGCAGTGTCGGAACTTCGGCACGCAGCGGGCCTTGGTGCCGGAGCGCCACCACCTGGGTGGTGAAGACATCCTGCCCGGTGAGCATGGAACTGTACGCACTGGTGGTGGGAATGTGCGGGCTGAAGTTGCGCTCGAAGAGGGTCCCCTCGGATGCGAACCGATCCATGTAGGGAGTAGTCAGGCGCTGGTAGCCGTAGCAACTCATGTGGTCGGCGCGCAACGAGTCGATGGCGATCAGGACAATATTGGGTTTGCGGTTGCTCATAGGAAGTCTCCGAGGGAAATCCGTCGCCCGGTACGGGCGCTTTCGTAGGCGGCGGCGCACATGGCCACCGAGATTTTGCCGTCATGGGCGGTTATCGCCGACGGTCGACCGGTGCGAATGTTGTCGATCCAAGGTCGGGGAACCGCTTGCAGCCGTTCCCCGTGACCGGCGGGAATCGGGTGGTCGAATGTTTCCCACGACCCGGTCTCCCGGCGGAACAGTTTGAGCGCCGGAACACCGGGCGGGGCGTGGGGAGTCGAGACCAGATCGTCGTAGTTTTGGATGATGACTCCTTGGTCGCCGTAGATCTCGCAGGTGTTTTCGCCGGCCAGGATCGCGGAACCATTGAAGAGCGAGCCGATCGGGCCGTCCTGCCAGCGGTAGATCGCCATGCCCGTATCGTCGGGTGCGACCGATGTGATGACATTGTCGATTTCCGCCATGACGGTCGCCGGGGTGCCGAGCAGCCAGTAAAGGAAGTCGGCCGCGTGGACTGCGTCGTCGAAAAACATCCCGACATTCGCCACCGGATCGATGTGCCACGCCGACGGCCCTGTCGCGACCGCCGGGTTGAACAGGAAATTGATGCAATGCCGACGTCGGATCGCGCAGATCCGCCCGAGCGCACCGTTGTCGACCCAGCGCTTGATCTGCTGATTGAGCGGGTCGCAGCGCATCTGGAATGCCATTTGGAAGTGGACTCGGCTGGCATCTACCGCCCGAATGATGCGATCGCAGTCGGCGAGCGTGGTCGCCATCGGCTTCTGGAGCAGGATGTGCTTTCCCGCGGCACAGGCTTTCTCCACCAAATCCGCGTGCAGGTTGGTCTCGCTGGTGATGATCACCGCGTCGACATCGGGCCGGGCAAGCAGATGGTCGAGGTCGGGATCGAACTCCATGCCATGTCGATCTGCTCCCTCGCGGCCACGCTCGGGGTTGTGGTCCCACGCGACCACCAAGCGCACATCCTCGAAGGTTGCCATGCGGGTGGCGTAGGCATGGGCATGGCCGTGGGCAAAGCTGATGATGGCGATTCCAAGGGGTTGCATAGTGTTTTCCATGGGGTGGACGCGACGTCAGGTTTTTTCGGGGAAGGCACCCATTCCCCCTGCCATGTTGCTGAATTCCCGGCAAATTGACCGCATCCTCCAGACCCTCGAAACCGAGACGGTCGGGACTGAACGGGGAAGTGCCGGACGCCTTGGTTTCAAACGAGCCGCCGGACCGGCCCGGACTGCCCGGGCGCAGGGAGAGCCAATCGTGGTGGACAAGGGTGGTCCTCGGCAACACATCCACATCCTGTCGACACGGCGGTACCGTTCGGCGACCCCTGCGTTCCCTTCAACGACCGCCCGCTTGTGGGCCGTCGTCTTTGGGGGATTTGGACAAATCGATGTGCTCATCGCACCACCAGATTCAACGGTTCCGACCGAACAATCGCCCGGACTTGCCGATAGAAGTCCTCCAATCCCCGTCGGTCGCCAATCACGCCGATACATCCTTGGGTTCCCGGCGGACCTCCGTCGGGATGGATACGCAGGAGAGTGCGGCGGGTTGGAAAGTTGGGGAGCAGGTCGAAACTGAACCCGACACCATCGCGGACCATTCCTGCTTTTTCGCGTCGGCGAGGATTCCCTATCCGGTATCGGCCCTCGGGGAGACGGGTGGGCAGCCCGCGCGGGACGGTGGTTCCCGGCGCACGATGCCCGCCACTGCTTGCCGGCCATTCACGGATCACATTGCCCCGGTCGTCCGTCAACACCAATCGTCCGGGGGTCCTCCCGCCCCCTCGGGTCGGCACCAGTTTGCCAGGGATGAAGAACAATGTCTCCAATCCGCTCGGATCTGCCGCGTTCACGGGGTCTCCGTCTGCGTAGCCGTACCAGAATTCCCCGGCAAGGACGGGGTCGCGGCTGATAAAAATCCCGAGGGGTGGGCACAGCACCCGATGGTTGGCGGCAAGCAGGCCGCAGTTTCCGAGGATTTGGTAACCCCAACCCAGCCCCCAGCCCTCTCCAGAGTCTGCGTCCGGCAGATTCCCGAATGCGTCCCACTCGAGCAGCCGGTCTGCGTCCCAACGGACATTTCCCGATAAATCAGGGATCAGTTCGGTGCTTTCCCAGGTGCCGAATCGGTTCACTTGGACGCGGGCGATCGGGCCCTCCGGGCCGGAAACAAAGAGGACGTCGCCGACCACTTGCCACCGGAAATCGTCCTCGACACCGTCAATCCAACTCACCATTGCGTGTGCCGCAGCGGCGATCCCGGTGACCATACCCAGGCCATCCCTGCGGATGACCCCCGATTCCGTGCCATCCCAGCCGACCAACCGGCTCTGAGCGTCCCAGCGCAGATTCCGTCTGGCCCCGGTGCGCGTATCGTCGAGCCGCGACAGGTTCCCGGCGCGATCCCATCCGAGGCGCAACGGACCCGAGGCGAGGGGGCGTCCTACGCTGTCGACTGCGGTCTGGTCGTGAATTGCGTCCACAGAACGACCCCGACGCGAACCGGCACCATCCCATTGGTAAACGATGGTGTGCCCATCCGGACCGCCCCGGGACTCCCGAAACAACCTCCCGGACGAATCGAATACCCAGTCGCGGGTGGCCGCGACCGTTGAGGACAGTTTGACTTGCCTGCCCAGAGCATCGCGCGTGACGTTCAATCGTTCGCGCAATCGCCCGTCCACACCGGACACCTCCATTCCGATGGGCCATCCTGTCGCGGAATCGGCCTGCCAGCGGACGCGTGTTCCGGTGGAATGGCGTCGTTCCCGCACCTGTCCATCCCGGCCGAATGTGTAGTCAACCCGGGTGCCATCGGGCAGGATTACCCCGATACAGTTTCCTGCTGCGTCACGCAGCCACTCGATGACCCTGGGGGGACTTCCCGGAGTTTGGATCGAGGTTCGCAACGCCCGGCCGTCCCGATCGAACTGGCGCTCGACGGTGCCGGCGGGGTTTTGGCGACGGGTCCAGTCACCGGTGTTTCCCCATTCCCAAGATGTTGTGCCATTGCCATCATGGATGCGCATCAGGCGGTCGTCGGTGTCGTAGTCCAAGGTGACTGCAGAGGTTGCGTCCGAGTAACGGATCGAAGTCAGGCGACCGGATTGGTCGTAACCCCAGTGGGTTCCGATGCCCCGCCCGTCGGTCCGACCCACCAGGTTTCCGCAGGAATCCCACCGGTAGGTTTCCGTGGTTCCGTCCGGGAAACGCACCGAGGTTTGCTCCCCGCGTAGGTTCCACCCGTAGGTGGTCGTTCGCCCTGCACCGTCCGTCGTTGACAAAATGCGGCCGGCGGCATCGTAGCGTGTCCGTACGGTGAAGCCTGCGGGATCGGTTTCCTCGATCGTGCGACCCGCGGCGTCGTAACGCCAGCGCCAGGTGCGTTGGTCGGGCGATGTCATCGAGACTGCCCTTCCCGCAGGGTCGCGGTTCCATTTCCAAGCACGGTTTCCGGGCTCTGTGAGTGTGGAGACTCTTCCGTACAGGTCGGATTCCAGAAGTGTGACCCGACCTTCCGCATCGATCCACGTGATCGGAATTCCAAAGGGCGTGGCGGTCGCGGAGATATCCGTGCCGTCCGGATATGTTTGTCGCACGCTGTTCCCGAAGGCGTCGTAGAGCACCGTCGTGGTGCGTCCCTCCGGGCTGGTCAGAGCCACCACCTGCCCGGAAGCGTCGCGCGACCAGGAATGCCGGATTTCGCCGGGACGGACCCACGCGCCCGACGTGCCGTTTCCGGAAAATTCCCAGGTTTCCCGCCGGCCGGACGGGAATACGGTTTCCAGCCCGGTGCCGTCCGATCTGACCTCCCACCCCACCAACGTCCACGCCGCGATCGCGCCGCCCGGAGCCGTGCGTCCCCTCGTGGCCGCCAGTCAGGCGGCCCAGGCCATCGCCGGAGG
>CAZYBA010000020.1:0-18970 GCA_964646105.1 uncultured Armatimonadia bacterium | reverse complement strand
GAGCAGCAACTCAAATCGGCCGAAGCGCAGTTGGAGTTGGCCCGTTCCCCGCAGAGGTCTCAGGAGATAACCGTAGCGGAAAATTCGGTGGTACAGGCAGAGGCTAATTACGAGAAGGCCATTCTCGACCGCAAACGCAGTGCACAGCTTTTCGAGGAGGGCGCTGCGGCACGTTCCCAACTCGATCAAGCCACGACTCAGGAACGGGTTGCCAAAGCGGCGCTGGAAACGGCCAAGGCCCAGTTGGAGTTGATACGTACCGGAGGCCGCAACGAATCGATTCGGCAGGCGGAGTCGGCGCGCAAGCGGGCGGAAGTGGGGCTTCAACTCGCCAAGGCAAATCGCCGTCAGGACGATGTCCGCCGGGACGAGATCCTTACTGCGGAGGCGGCGGTTGCGCAATCCCAATCGGGCGTCGATCAGGCCCGCGCCAACTGGGAATCGGCGCGTGCCTCGTTGCGTCAGGTCCTTCAAGACATGGGGCACACCATTGTCCGTTCCCCCACCGACGCCGTGGTTGCCAAGCGGTCGGTCGAAGTCGGCCAATTGGTTGGTCCGGGAACTGTCGTGCTGACGTTGGTTTCCGGGGAACGGCTGTACGCCGAGGCGGTGGTGCCTGAAGTGGATGTACCCAACCTGGCTGAAGGACTCGCCGTGGACATCAGAGTGGACGCGCTCCCGGCGAAATCATTCGCGGGACGCATCGTCCGAATTTATCCGTCCTCCGACGCGAACCGCAGCTTCGGTATCCGGATCGAGTTTGATTCCCCCGACGGCGTGTTGCGCCCGGGAATGTTCGCACGGGCGAATGTCCTGCTGCCGCCGCGGACCGGAATTGTCGTTGACAAGGATGCATTGGTGAAATCCGACGACGGTTCCGACGTCGTGTTTGTCGTCCGCGATGGCAAGGCGATTCAACGGAAAGTAAAGGTCGCCTCGGTCGACGATCGTGTTGCCGAAATTGCTTCTGGGTTGGTGGCCGGTGAATCGGTTGTCGTTGCCGGCCAGACGTCCCTGTCCGATGGGGTTCCCGTGACAGTCAGTCAACCCGCGGGTGGAAAGAACTAGGTCGGCATGGGATTGACTAAGATCGCCATCAATCGCCCGGTGGCAATTCTGATGCTGATAGGGGCGTTGATTGTTCTGGGTTGGCAAGGCTTGGGCAAGATGCCCGCCGAACAAGATCCCCGCATTGATTTCCCCTTTGTTTCGGTCACCACTGTCTACCCGGGAGCGGGTCCTGGTGAAATCGAGACTTTGGTATCGAAGCCGATCGAGGATTCTGTTTCGAGTGTGAACGGTGTCAAGAACGTGACATCGGTGTCGCAGCAGGGAGTTTCGGTGGTTGCCATCGAGTTCCAGCTCGGGGTCGATGTAGACGTCGCGGTTGCCGATGTCCGGGCGAAGGTGGACGCCGCCCGCCGTTCGCTGCCACGCGAGGTGGAGACTCCCACCATTGGAAAATTCGACACCGCATCGACCCCGATCTTGTTCATGACATTGCGTTCCACAGCCGGTCGCCCTTCCCGCGAGATCAGGGAGATCGCCGAACGGACAGTGAAGGATCAGCTCGGACAGGTCAAGGGTGTCGCCGCAGTCGTGGTGACCGGTGGGGATCAGCGCGAAGTTCAGGTTCGGCTCAATCGGTCCCGGCTCGACGCCTATGGTTTGACCGTTTCCGAAGTCGCGCGGGCGATCCAGTCGCAAAATCTCAATGTTCCGTCCGGGAATATTCGCGAAGGAAACCGTGATTACGCAGTTCGGGTCATCGGGGAATTCGAAGATCCTGCCGAAATCCGCGATCTCCGACTTTCGTTTCCCTCCGCGGGAGGGTTTGCCCGACAGTTACGGGTGTCCGATATCGCGACGGTTTCAGACTCGGTAGCCGAACGATCCGCCAATGCGTCGCTCGCAGAACGCTCCGGTGATTCTCCCCTTCCGACCAGTACCGATACCGTCTCGATCTCCATTCAAAAAACGTCTGATGGCAACACGGTGGAAACGGCGCGGGGTGTCAAGTCGCAATTGGAGCGATTGAAGTCGATCCTGCCTTCGGATCTGCAGATCACGATTACGACAGACCAGTCTGTCCGTGTCTACGAAAACCTCCACGAAGTCCAGGTCTCGCTGATTCTCGGGGCGGTACTTGCCGTCTTGATCGTGTATCTGTTCCTGCACAATCTCCGGGGAACAAGGATCGTCGCGCTTTCTATCCCGACATCGATTGTTGCGACCTTCTTGGTGATGTACTCGCTCGGGTTTACTTTGAATTCGATGACACTGCTCGGTTTGTCACTGGCGGTGGGAATTCTGGTCGATGACTCGATCGTGGTCTTGGAAAATATCTACCGGCACCTGGCCGCGGGAGAGCCCCCGCGCGAAGCCGCGTTGCGGGGCCGGGGCGAAATTGGTTTGGCAGCGGTGACCATCACGCTGGTGGACGTCGTCGTGTTCGTCCCAGTCGCGTTCATGGGCGGCATTGTCGGGCAATTCTTCCGAAGTTTCGGCATCACGGTTGCTGTCGCGACATTGTTCTCTCTGTTGATGTCGTTTACGTTGGCCCCGATGCTCGCATCGCTCTGGTATCGAAAGGGCGAATACCGGGAGTGCCATCACGGCATTTTCGGTTCCATCAACCGTTTTTACGGGCGGATGGAGAACGTCTACCGTCGAACGTTGATCTGGTCTCTGCGCCATCGTGGGTCGGTTATCTACATCGGCAACATGGCCTTGGTCAACGTTGTCCTGTGGATGATGTCGGCGGGTTCAGGAACGGCGGGCCTGCGTACCGGCATAATGGCTGCCGGGATTCAGGTTGCCGGTGGGGTGTTTGTCTTCGCGATCCATGCGTTACGTCGCCGACGCAGCGCCGAGCCGTTGGTAACGGCCGGAATCGGCGCCATGGTATCCCTTTCGGTTGCTACACTCGCCGGTATCGCGGGAGTTCCGTTGGGTTTCCGCTTCGCTCCCGGTCAGGATCAAAGCCAAGTCGCCCTCAGTGTCGAACTTCCCGCCGGTTCGAGTCTTGCGGCGACAACCCGGGTATTGCGTGAAATCGAGTCGAAAGTTTCTGGCATCTCCGAGATTCGGTACCTCGAAACGTCCGCGGGTCAGTCGGCCACGGGGGGATTCGGCGGCACTACCAGTTCAGGGACGAATTTCGGACAAGTGCGGCTGATCCTCGGGGATCGAATCGGTACGCTTGACCGGATTCTGTTCTGGACCGACACGTCGGCGTTGCGAAAACGTTCCGATACGGACATTGCCGAGGAAGTGCGGGGCTTGGTGAAAACGATTGCCGGCGCAGACATTCGCACGACCGAAGTGAGCGGGTTCGGCGGATCGTCGGCGCCCGTGCAGATTGAGATCGACGGCCCGGACTTGGATGCGTTGGTTGCGCTGGCCCGGCAGGTCAAGCAGCAGCTTTCGGGCACCCCGGGAATTCTCACTCCCGATATTTCCTACAAGGCTTCCAAGCCAGAGGTACAGATCCGCCTTGATCGGACCCGCGCCGCGGATTACGGTCTTTCTGTGGCCGACGTTTCCCAGGCGGTCCGCAATGCCATCGAGGGAAATGTCGAAGCCAAATTCCGGCAGGATGGCGAAGAGTACGATATTCGCATCCAATACGATCGGTTGGACCGAGCGTCCGTCGCGGACGTTGCCCAGATCGTGGTAGGCCGTCGTGGACGGGTGCCGGTCCGTGTCCGCGATGTTGCCCGGATTGTGGAGGGTCGTGGTCCCACCAAGATCGACAGGAAGAACCGCCTGCGACAAGTCACGGTGACTGCGTATCTTGCACCGGGCAAGGTGATCGGGAACATGCAGCAGATTGTCGACCCGAAACTTCGTCAACTCGACTGGGGCAAGGCGTCCTACAGTTGGGGTGGCGAGGCGAACAGCTTGGCGGAGGAAGGGGTCTTCATGGTCGCCGCCTTGGGATTGGCGGTTGTCCTCGTGTACATGCTGATGGCCGCGTTGTTCAACAATCTCCTCTACCCGCTGGTAATCATGCTGTCGATCCCACAGGCGTTGGTCGGCGGGTTGCTCGGACTGTTGATCACGGGCAAACCAATGTCCATCATCGCTATGATCGGCGTGATCATGCTGATGGGCTTGGTGACAAAAAACGCCATCTTGCTGGTCGACTACACCAATACGTTGAGATTCCGTGGCTGGCGCCGTGAAGATGCATTGGCGGAAGCGGGTCCCACACGATTACGGCCCATCCTTATGACCAGTCTTGCCCAGATATTGGGTGCCCTGCCCATTGCGCTGGCATTGGGGCGTGGGTCGGAATTCCGTCAACCGCTGGGAATTGTGGTGATGGGCGGATTGATACTTTCTGGTTTGTTAACCTTGCTGGTGATCCCGTGTACTTACACGTGGTTCGACGATCTATCCGTGGTGGTCGGCCGTCTTTTCGGACGTCGTTCCGCAAAATCCTGACCGCTGCTCCCTATGGAATTGGCGACATTGTTTACGGCATTGCTCGCCGGTTTGGCAGGCGTTGGGTTCGCCGTAGTGATCGGCCACGATATGGCGTCTCGAGTGGCCGAGCGCTCTGGCGACGCGTCCAGGCGTTCCGAGCGATTGGAGCGATTGCGTGTTTTCACCCTGATGAATCCGTCGGATTCGACCGCTTGGGACCGCTACGGTGACGCATGTCGGGAAAACGATAGACCGGAGGACGCGATCCGTGCGTGGGAGACTGCTATCGCGCTGTCTGGTCCGGTTCAAGGTGGTGTCGATCGGGAGCACAAGATCGCCATGGCGCGACGCGATATTGAATGGTTCCGGCAGAACCGCGCTCCGCTTGCCGATCGGTATTCGCACCGTGAGCAAGTCTGTCGATCGTGTGGATCGCTGGTCCCCCCCGGGATTGCGGAGTGCCCACGATGTGGAATGGTGGTGCCGGTAGATTCCGTGGTCCAGTTTTGGAAACATCCCTTTTGGCGTCGCGTTTTTCGGGACGATGCCACTGGGTTGTTGACGCGGCTGGGAATCGGCGCATTCGCGATCGCCGGATCGCTATGGATTCCGTGGGAAGTCCGTGGCGCGTTGTTGATTGCGCTCACGCTCGTGCTGCCGTTCTGGTGGCTACGGCGCTTCGGGGAAGGCGCTTGATTTCCCGGTCAGGCTCGGTCGGTCTCGACCTGCAGACGGATGGAACCGATGATACCGGCGACCCGTTCGCACTCCTCGAGGGACCCGTTGTACACGATCGCACGGCCCTCCCGGTCCACCTTGAACGCCAAGAACTCCGCAACATCCACCGGGCACCCCGTCGCTACCTGAAGGATGTCTATCACCTGATCGAACGTGTGGCATTCGCAATTGTAGAGAATGACAATCCACGGCCCATCCAGTTCAACACCGTCCCGGATGTCCACCAATTCATCGAAACCCGGAAGGTCCAGCGTCGACGGTGAAACTTCAATGGAGGGACTAGATTTGGTTCCGGCCATGGCACACCTCGCTCTTGCGAACGTCCGAATTTTATCATGCGTCGGCGTCCACCCCGTCGCAGAACGGTTCCGGTATAATTCGATCCGTTCGGAGTTCACATTTAAGCATGCGAGGATACTGACTTGCCGAAGTTGACCGTTGAAGGATTCGGGACTTACGACGTTCCGGAAGGCAAAAAGCTTGTATTGGCCATCGAGGACAGAGGCGTGGACATCTTGCACCGTTGCGGCGGAGTTCCGGCCTGCACAACCTGCAAGGTGGAAATCCTCGAAGGAACGGTGGGGCCGATGTCGCAATCGGAAGAAGAAGCGCTGGAAGAGCCGGAATTGATCGAGAAGTATCGCCTTTCCTGCCAAGTGCGGGTGACATCGGATCTTACGGTTCGTGTCGCAGGTCGAGTATCGACTTCCGGGTTGGATTCGGCGGGTGACCGTCCGGAAGACTGACCCCGTGGTTCGCGTTGAATAGCGCTCCCTTGCCCCCGTTGACCCGGTTGGACACACTCCGGGGCTTGCGTATCAGCACAGCAGAAGGCCTCTTGGCCACGGTCTGGGCTGTACTGACTACGGGGGCATTTCAGACTGGATTTGCGCTGTCGCTTGGCGCGTCCGCTTTCCATCTGGGCCTTCTTGCGGGGCTGCCCGCAGCGGTTGGACTGCTCCAGGTCCCCGCATCCCTGATCACCGCCAGGCTATCTCGCCGCAAATATTGGGTGGCCACATTTTCATTGGTTGGCCGCCTGTTTTGGATCCCGATTCTGTTCTTACCTTGGTTGGTCGAAAAGAGCTTGCAACCGCTTGTCTTCTTGATCCTGCTCGGGATTTCTTCGGCCTGTTTGACAGTCACCGTTCCGGCGTGGACTTCATGGATGTCCGATCTTGTACCCTCGGAGTCCCGCGGACGGTATTTCGGGCATCGAAACACCCTGGCCGGTCTTGCTACGATGCTGGTCCCCTTGCCCGCCGGCTGGCTTCTCGACCGTTATGCAGGCAGTCAGGATCGTGCGGGATTTCCTGTCCTGTTCGGGCTGGCGTGTGTTTTCGCGGTTGGTGCCTTTGTCCTGATCCTGCGCCAACCGGAGCCTCCGTCGACCCACAACGCGCAATCCGCTCACCTGAGCGCCGCTTTGCTGCCGGTGCAGGATCCGGTGTTTCGGAAGTTCCTTGCGTTTGCCTGTCTTTTGGTCGCAGGTCAAGGAATCGGCGGCCCCTTCTTTCTCACTTGGCAACTGGAACCAAGCGCCTTGGCCCTGCCCTATCTTGGGGTACAAATTCTCGGGGGCGTGGCTTCCGGCGCCAGTTTGCTTGCCACCCCCTACTGGGGGCATGTCACAGACAAATTCGGGGCCAGGCCGGTGCTTGCCCTCGCCTGCTTGGTCGTTGCCATTGCTCCGATCCTTTGGGTCCTGACGGATCCTGGGAAGACTTGGAACATTCCGTTCATCTTGATCCTGAGCATAACGTCAGGGATCGGATGGTCTGCGATCGGGCTGGCCCAATTCCATCTCCTGATAGGGCTTTCCAAGCCAGAACTGCGATCGGGTTACGTCGGCTTTTTCTCGGCCGCAACCGGAGTGGTGGGTGGTGTCGCCCCCTTGGTCGGCGGTTGGTTGATGGAAAACCTGGAGGATCTCTCCGCGATCACCGGACCGATCCATTGGAACAATTTCAAGGTGGTCTTTGTCCTGTCCGCGGTCCTGCGGTTGGCGGCCCCATGGTTTCTGAAAGGCCTGGCCGATAGTCAGGAGCCCGCTTCGGCCGATATGGTTCGAAGGGTTCTGGACGTTCGTAATGTCTCCGCAATACGCCATGTCCGCCGTCTTGCCGCTCCACTTGGATCGGATGAACGGCGTGACGCAATTGTGGCCATTGGTGAAAACCGCTCCCGATTGGCTTTGGACGAACTTCTCGGCGCCTTAGGCGACGTCAGCCCCGATGTGCGCTTGGCCGCAGTCCGATCCTTGGCCGATATCGGGGACGTCCGTTCGATTCCCGCTTTGGGGAAGTGCCTCAACGACCCGTCGCTCGGCATCGGTACCGAATGCGCGGAGGCCCTTGCTCGGATCGGCAACCAAGATGCGATTCCTTGGCTTGTCAATGCCCTGGATGGCCCCGATGGTCGATTGCGCATTGCTGCGATCCGTGCGCTCGGCGAACTCGGAGATCCCACAGTTGCGCCGGCATTGGTGCGCGTGATGGATCCTGCGCACCAAACTCGGACCGAAACCGCTTGTAGTGCCTTTGCCCGGCTGTTGCCGAAAATGCCGAACGAAACGATTGAAACGTCCCTGCCGACACTGCTCAGTCTCTTGGACTCAGGGAATGCGCGAGGCGTCCGCCTGGCCGCGGCAATGGTCTGGGAGCGGCTGTCGGAGACGCCCATCGCAGGCTTGGCGAACCCATTGACCTCCCGATTGAGCAGGGAGACCGACCCTGCGGTGGCAGCACGGCTTGCATCGAGTGTTGCGCGCTTTGGGTACCGTCGTCCGGAAACGTTGGCAATCCTGACCGAGACTGTTTCCAAACTGGCGGGACAAGGAATGGCGCGCACCCAGGCACTGCTCGCCCTGGCCGACTGGCGTTTGGCTCCCGGAACATTGTACCCATGGCTCGGATTGGACCACGGAATCCGAGCCGAGAGACTTGCCAAAGCGTTACGGGAGCGTGCGGTCAACCCAGCGCAACGGACCGCGATTGCCACATTGAGCGAGATCATCGAATCAGGCGACGATCTTGGCGTAATGCATTGGGTGTCACAACAAACCGGCGATCCGGTTGCCAAGTACCTCGCGGAAACGGGAATCAAGGATCCGGCGGATACCACATTCGCGGTCCTTATCTACCTCGATACAGTCGACAATCCCGAATAAACGATTCCCGTTGACCGTTCAGACGAACATCAAAGTTCGTCGTTCTGGAAAAACTCCAGTACCTCTCCATCCGGACCGAGGAAAAACCCGACCCGGATCGTCTTGCCATTCACTTCCACCGATTTGGGCTCAATTGTGATAGTGCATCCGAGGTTGCGGACCCTCTCGATGTCATGGTCCACGTCGATGGAACGCAATGCCAAATGGAAGAAACTGCCGTTGCTTGCCACCTCGGTTTCAGGGGCACTGGCGAACAATTCCAAATAGTTGCCGTCGCCGAGATCCAGCAGTGCGATTCGGGAATGACCTTCCCCCCACGAATGCGCAATCGGAAACCCCAGACCGTCGCGATAGAACGCCAGACTGCGCTCGTAGTCGGTCGCGCGCAGTGCAACGTGGTGAAATCCGCACGATGAAAGGACCGTATTGGTCGACTGATTCGTCAATTCAATGCCTCCAGAGTCACTAAGGAACGTTGGCGCGGTTCCGGCGTGGCCAGCCCGGTGTCCAGCACAAACCAATGATCCGCTCCACCCGACCACCGAACATTTTGACGCAGAGTTCGTTCCCGTACCCGGGTTCCACTCGGTTCGAGGATACGGATCGCAATACCGAGGCGCCCCACGACTTCGGTCCCTTTCGGCACCGTCGCCCGCCCCACCAGCATTCCACCTACCCCCCACGCCAAATCCGTCAACTCCACGTCTTTCAACTTTGCGTCCGAAAGCGGAATGCCATCCGATTTTCCCGCAAAAGGATTCATCCAAACTCCGCCATCGCGAATCTCGGTCTTGCCGGTCACGACATGATAGCGGAAAACAACACGACCGATTCGAACAACCCGCCATCCTCCGAAAGTTGTGAACCACAACCCGGGAACCAGCACGAGCAGGGAGAGAATCAACACCCGACGGATCATCGCGGACCTCCGTCCAAAGACGACGGGGTCAACTCTGCAACAGGTCTTCCCTCGGAAGTGAAAACTGCCCCGAGTGCTTGGAATTCCTGCCTGACATATCCGATTCCATACACAAGGCCCGAATCCGAATCACGAGCCGAAGACGTGATCCTACCCGCTTTCTCACCCTCGAAGTTCAACTCGGTACCGGAAGGAAGCGGTTCGGACAGTGTCAAGCGACACAGAGTACGGCGAACACGCCCGCGTGCGTCAATCCGCGCAACAATCTCCTGCCCGATGTAGCATCCTTTCCGATAGTGAATCGCGCGTCCCTCCTGTGCGGTTTCCGGAGCGAGCGTACGCGAGTCGAAATCAATTCCAAAAACCGGGATACCGGCCCGTACCCTCAAGGCTTCCCAATCCGACGACGATCGCTCGGTGGCGCCCAACGCCAGGATGAGATCACGCGCGCGGTCATGCGCTTCCGGAGGCAGCCACCAGCGATAGCAAACGCCCAATTGCAGAGGCATGCGGACCAGATGATTGTCCTCGGGAACATCGGACACGACGACGTGATCAAAGGGTCATAGCAAGGCCTTTTCCCAGATAATCGATGCGACAGCGCTCCATGATTCGGTACTGCTCGAGGGAAGTGGCCAGAGACTCTCCGAATCCGGGTTCAACTGCCAATTCCAATGCCGTACCACAATTCAAGATTGTCAAATCAGCAAGCACATGCCCGGTCGAGTCCAAATGGAACGCATAGCATCCCCCCCCCTCCGGCAGAATCTGTACGTCGTTGGTAACCATGCCCTGCAGAAACCGGGAGGAGTCGCGCCCCGACATACGAATCCGGTCCACGGCTTGCCACGTAAAACTAAACTCGCTCATCGGTCCAAGGCCTCGTGTCGTTGCGGAGGTGTCCGGGCTAGATCAAGGTCCATACGGCGTGCATCCACAAATGCTCCGCTGAAACGGTCGTCGCCCCAAGGAGTAACGATGACACCGGTCCCACCCGCGGCGTGAACGAAGGTACCATCGCCGAGATCCATTCCAACATGGGTGATTCGGTCGTCCGAGCCGAAAAACACCAGATCGCCGCATTCATGCCGATCGGTCGGCACCCGGCGAAACCGAGTGTCCGAACGCTGGATATCGGCGTCACGGCGGAGTTGAATACCCTGCATCGCATAGCAGAACTGTACCAATCCCGAACAATCAAAGCCGAACGCGGAGCCGCCTCCCCAAAGATACGGTGTGCCGATGAAACGCAATGCAAGGACCGCCGCATCCGCGGGAGATCCAATGGTGCCATCGGGAATCGCGATCACCCCCACCTGATTTTCGGGGACACCCACTCCGTCGGGAAACGCCGCCGTCCCCGTCTTCGATCCACCTTGGAGGGAGAGGCGCGACCCCATTGGCAAACGAATATGCAGGCGCGCGTCGGTACCCACAAGGTCTGCGAAGACCGAATCAACCCGGTAAGGAGTCACGCGGTGGCTTGAAACAAACCGCGACTCCATCCAGCCACGATACGTATCGGCCGATTCAACCCGTGACCAATCTGCTTGTTGTTCCAATACCAATACGGGGCTTCCCATCAACAACTGACTCACGCGTTCTGAATCGCGGGAAGGAAACCGCCACAGGTCAGAGACGGGGCGATTCGCTATGCCCATTTCGCCGATACCGGGCAATGAGGACTTATCCAACGGGATTCCGGAAACCAAGGGGGGGAATAGCATCATGGAAAGCACTGCTCCCGCCGCCAATCAACTCCTGAAGACAACCTGACTGTCGTCATTCGAGCAACGGTGGCCATCAAAGCATATCGCGAGCGCCTAGTTTTCGGTCTACCCGGCGTAACCAAGGAGTTTGTTCGATGACCCGAGAGAACGATACCCGCTCGGAGGCGATGTTCAGAACCGCAAACGTTGTCAGTAGTGCGATTCTGCCCGATTCCGGCAACGTGGCCACGGCCATGAATCCGACGAACGCCCCGAGAACGTTGGCGCCAGTGTCCCCAATCATGGCCTCGCCACGTGAATCACGACGGTAATCCATCAACAGCGCGGCGACTCCCACCAACAACCATTGCCAACTTTTCGACGGGCCCTGCATCCATGGTGCTACAGTGGCGATTTGCAGCGCGCAGACGGCGCGTGCACGTCCCGGACGCAAGTCAAACAAGTTCACCGTATTGGCGGCGAGGGCAATAACGGTTGCATCGACAAGGAGCCACAGAGATACTCCGCTATGGATACCCCAAGCAGCAAGGCAGGAGGACGCTCCCCCTATCCAGATCTTCGCGAAACCAGTGGTCACTTTCCCACGAACCGCCGCGGACAGATGTCCTCGGAAGCCACCGGAGGAACGGTCGCCGTAGCGGTCGTCCAACCAACCAGCAAGGCCCATGCCCAAAATGAGGCAACAGACAGGCCACTTTTGTTCGCCAGCGACAACCGGCAACCACCAGACCGCCCCTGCCAGACCGAACCACTGGGCAATACCCGTCGCAACGGGTACCTCCTGCTTGCGGAAATTGAGCCGGCGGATCGGCCATCGGTTGAGGATGAGCTGCGCCAGAATCCAGCCGAGGGGAAGATGCAGCAGTGCCGCAGCGATGTTCACCGGCGCGTACCGTACACGATTCCGGCATGAAACAATGCCCTCACGATGTGGAACAATTGACGCAGGCGGTGCCTGTATCCCTGGAAATCGTTCTGGGTAACTCGGTGGTCCATTTGGGTATCGATCTCGACGACTTTCAACCCGGAACGCAAGACCGAAACGTTCAGACAGATTTCGAGGCCGATTCCTGCAGAAAGTGGAAATGCAGATCGGATCGCTGCGCGCGTCATACACCGCTGCCCAGACAACGGCGCGGCGAGCGTCCTGCCGGTCAAGAAGCGTGTCCCAAGTCGGGCGGTGCGAACCGCCCACCCGGCGCCACCACCGCGTCCGGGAACGACCGGAAACTTTGCGATGGTCATGTCGGCGTCTCCCCGCAACACAGGTTCGATCAGATCTCGAGCCCAGACCGCGGTCTCCCCCAAATCCGCATCGATCAATACATAGTAGGGATAATCCAGATAATCGACTCCGGAGGCAACGGCCAGTGACTTTCCTTGATTGCGTTTCAGAACCAGAACCTCTGCGCCTGCAGAACGTGCCGCATGCGCCGTCCCATCGCTCGAACCATCGTCGACAACCAAGACTTGAGAAATCTGGGGCACCGTCATCAACGTGGAAACTGTGCGGGCAAGCCGGTCAGCCTCATTCCAAGCCGGGACAAGCGCAAGGACCCGAGGGCGGTCAATCATCAACGGGAATCCTACGGGTTGCGTCGTCACGCAATCCGTACGCAACGCCATCTTGATTGGGTAACGCCTTCAGCATCCGTACCAGCGCGATCCAACCCGCGGGATGTTCAGCGCAATCGATAGTGTTGAAACCCCGTCGACGCGCGGAGGCAAGAAATGAATCCTCCGTGTCCGTACGTTCCACCACCAACACTCCTCCCCCGGCATCTCGAAACGACTCGGCACACACCTCCAGACGTCCCCAGAGCAAGGATTTAGCCGAACTGGAGTCAGGCTCGACAGTCCCACCGGTCACCACTACGAGGCGTTGAAACCGCCCCTTCCCGTCACCTGCAATCAACCCGCGCTCGCGCAAGGATCCCAGATCCTCACCGCGATGGAGCGCATATCCCAATCTTGCGGCAGCTGCATCCGCCTCGGTCTCACCACTCCAGCGTTCGGCCGGAAGGCGGAAGACATCCAATTCCGCACCGGATTCCCGCAACTGCTCAGAAACAAGGTTCGCTGTTCCCGGGTCGTCCGCGGCATCGACGATCGCGACCCGGACCCCATTCAATTGTCCGCTGTTCATCTCAGGAGCCAAAGTCTCCAAGACCTCAGCCACGCGTCCACAATCCGGTTTCCCACAAACGTGGTACCGATCAGAATCCCGATTCCCAAGGCCAAAAAAACCGCGCAGAGGGAGACAACATGGAGACGAAGTTCCCGATTCATGGAATCATTGTCCTCCACCAAACCCGTGCGGCACGGGCCACCATTGATCCGAAGGGCGTTCCCGCAACCAAAACCACAACCGGGAACGCCGCCGATGCGAAAAGCCCGAACATCCAGGCACTCGTCCGACGCGAATCGCCATGAAGACGCGATACTCCTCGTGCATCAACAAGACGGCTGCCGACCTTGAGGCGGACGAGAAACGTGCTCGCCATGCCCCCACGCCCTTTGTCCAGAAAGTCCTCGAGATTGGAATGCGAGCCGACAGCCACTATCAAGTCCGCCCCCTTTTCATAGGCAAGAATCATGGCGGCGTCTTCGCTTGTTCCGGGGACCGGGAAAAGGTGGTGATGAAGCCCCAGTGACGTGACCCGGTCCGCACCGGGTGCCTGTATTCCCCCACCAGCCCGAGAGACATAGGCGTGCACGACAATCTCCTTCGCTGTCTTCAATCCACGATCCGAAACCGAATCCATGTCTCCGATCAAGACATCAACAGAGAGACCAAGATCCGCCAGGGCATCCGCCGCTCCATCGACCGCAATGATCACTGGCTTGCGATCCTGAACGTAAGATAACAAGCGTTTGAGATCACGCTCGAATCCAGGTCCACGCACGGCGATCAGAACATGCCGGCCCGACATAGACGTCTGAATATTCGGCAAATCCGGAGCTTCCAAAAGCAACGATCGCTCATCCGGACGCTCTAGGAATTCAATTGTGTTCCTGGCAAAGCGCGTGATTTCGACATCCAAATTCTGACGTGCATCCTCGAGCCGACGCGAAATGCAGTCACGATCCACCCGATGCAACCCTGAAATCGGGGAACCATCCGAACGGAACCAAGTCCCGGATTTCTCGAAAACCGGTTCCCCGTCAACCAGATCCTGAAACAAATCTTGGTCGGTTTCAATCAGTTCAATCCCCGCATCGAGCAACAAAACCGGACCTTGGTTTGGGTATTTGCCGGTAACAAAGCGGCTGCAATTCACGACCGCCCTTGGGGCCGCCAAGACGAGCGATCTGGCCGCGACCGAGTCGATATCGGCGTGATCAATCACGACCCACGCCCCCGTAGCCAGAGTGGGAGCAAGAGACTTTGTACGTCGCCCGAGACGAACCGTGAAGCGCCGAGGCGAACTACCCGGAGAGCCGACAAGCCGGAACAAACGGCGCAACCATGGGTCGGGCATGCAACATTCCTATCGTTTCGACGCCACAAGCATAGAAAGAGCGGCGGACACGATCATATACCCTAGAAAATTACCATGCGCAGACCGATAATCCGCTTGAATCCATCCATGGTTGCCCTGATTCGGTGTGCAATGACGACCACCGTGTTTCGGGAGGCAATCACGGTCAGGCGGACATCGATGTCGGTCTCACCAAGATGGCAAACGGGGCGGTCAATGACCGCCCCGTTCTCGTTTCCACATGAACTCTGAAGCGGATTGATTAGGATATTTCCATCCGGACCGCTCCACCCGGTCCAGCATTCGCGTTCGTACGGAACGGCACGCCCAACAACCCGAGCAAATGACGCGCATGAGCATCGGTTTCGGCAGTCGTCACCATGATGATGTCCATGCCCCGAATGCGGTCCACTTGATCGTAAACGATCTCCGGGAACACCAGTTGCTCCTTCATGCCCATGGAAAAGTTCCCACGCCCATCAAAGGAATTCGGATTGATACCCTGGAAGTCCCGTACACGCGGAAGGGTCACATTGACGAGACGATCCAGAAATTCCCACATGCGGGCACCACGCAACGTGACCTTGCAACCAATCTTGGCACCCTCACGCAGGCGGAAGTTTGCAACCGACTTTTTCGCGCGACAAACCGACGGCTTTTGACCCGTGATTTTCGTCATGTCCTTGATCGCATTGTCTAGGAGCTTCGAGTCACCACCGGTCTGCCCGGCCTGGCCCACACCCATGTTGACGACGATCTTTTCCAGGCGGGGCACCTGCATGATGTTTTCGAATTCGAACTGTTTCATCATGGCAGGCACGATGTCGTCCTGGTACTTGCGCTTCAAGCGCGGTTCATAGTTGTCAGACATATGTTTCCTTCTCGATTACCGACCGAGGGAATCCCGGAGTTACATGCCACGATTTGACATGCCGGGGGGCATCAAACGGTGTCGCCACCCTTGACCGCGATACGAACCTTCTTGCCGTCAGAACCGGTGCCGACGCGCACGCGGGTCGGCTCACCCTGGCTGTTCACCAAGGCAACCTTGCCAACGGGCATCGGGACAGCAATTTCGACACGTCCGCCGGTCGGGTTCGGATCGGCCGGCGTCGGCTGCGCCTTCTGGTGCTTGGTGGCAATGTTGACACCCTCGACCAAAATCTTCCCGGTCTTAGGGAAGACACGCAGGACAGTCCCGGTCTTCCCGGCGTCCTTGCCCGCCAAAACCTTGACGGTGTCGCCCTTTCGGATGACCAACTTACCTTCGAATTTCGGAGCAGAACGTCGCATCACAACACCTCCGGCGCAAGCGAGATGATCTTCATACCGCCCGAAACCTGCGCTTCACGCAATTCGCGGGCGATGGGCCCGAACACGCGCGTTCCACGGGGTTCGAGGTTGTTGTTCAAAACGACGGCCGCATTCTCATCGAAACGCAACGTCGAGCCATCGGCGCGCTTAATGGGCTGCTTGGTCCTGACGATGACCGCCTTGACGACGTCACCCTTTTTGACCGCGGCACCCGGAGTAGCCGATTTGACTGCAGCGACGATGACATCCCCGACGTGACCCACACGGGTGGTCGAGCCCTTGAGCACGCGGATGCAAAGCAGTGACCGGGCACCAGAGTTGTCAGCCGCCTTGAGGCGGGTGTACTGTTGAATCATTTAAATCTCCCAGAGGCGCACGCCCCGTCGCCGGGGCGCCGCCGGGTATCGCCGGACTATACAGTCCGGTGACGTAGCGCCGGGACGAACCCGGCGCATTGACAATTACTTGGCCTTCTCCACGACCCGGAGCAGACGCCAGTTCTTCTCTTTCGAGAGCGGACGGCACTCCATAATTTCCACGATATCGCCGATACCGCATTCATTGTTCTCGTCATGGGCCTTGAACTTGACCGACCGCTTCATCGTACGACCGTACAACGGGTGGGCCTTGAGCGTCGTTACCTGAACGACAATGGTCTTGTCCATCTTATCGGAGACAACGATCCCCTGGCGAGACTTGCGGTTGCCGCGAACTGTTGTGCCTTCTGTCATCCGTTGCCTCCCTGACCATCCGCTCGACCGAGGTAAGTCATGATCCGCGCGATCCGCTTGCGGGTCTTCTGGATGTCCGCGGTCTTTTCCAGCTGGCGCTTGCCCAGCGAAAAGCGAGCCTCCCAGAGCGACTTGCGCGCCGCCGTGAGTTGCGACTGCAATCCCGCTGCGTCCAGATTGCCAAGTTCCTCGCGCTCGGTCTTGGCTTGACGATTATTCGGCATTTTCGACCTCCTGGGAAACAACCGTTTCGGCCGCCTCCGAGGCACGCGAAACGAACCGCGTCTCGATCGGAAGCTTGTGCGCTGCGAGACGCATGGCCTCCTTCGCGAGTTCCTCGGAAACCCCTTGCATCTCAAAGAGCATCCGACCTGGCTTGACCACTGCGACCCATCCGTCCGGGGCGCCCTTGCCAGAACCCATGCGAGTTTCGGCAGGCTTCTTGGTGTAGGACTTGTCCGGGAAAACGCGGATCCAAATCTTACCGCCACGACGAATCTTGCGGGTCATCGCAATACGGGCCGCCTCGATCTGATTGGCCGTCATCCAGCAAGATTCAAGCGCCTGGAGTCCGAACTCACCGAAGTTCAGGCGGGTACCTCCCGAAGCCTTGCCGCGGCGATGTCCGCGATGCATCCTTCGGTATTTGACACGTTTCGGTGCCAACATGACTATTCATCTCCTCCCGAGGTGTAGCTGCCACCCTCGGTAAAGCCACCGGACATCTCCGACCGGGCAGGACGTCCACCACGATTTCCACCCCGTCCGGCACCGCCACGGGCACCGCGCGAGCGAGGACGCTCTTCATCGCGCGACGCCGACGAACGGCTAGACGGCGTTTCAACCGGACGGCGCGCACCGGGAAGAATGTCGCCCTTGTAGATCCACACCTTGCCACCGATCGTCCTGTAAGCAGTGACTGCTTCAGCAAAACCGTAGTCGATATCGGCACGCAACGTGTGCAGCGGGATCTTCCCTTGGCGATCCTGTTCACGACGGGCCATTTCCGAACCGCCAAGGCGTCCGGCGACATGGCACCGAATACCGCGAACACCAAGACGCATTGCTCGGGTGACTGCCTGCCGCATAGCCCGCTTGTACCCGATGCGCTTTTCAATCTGCTGGGCGATCGACTCCGCAACCAATTGCGCATTGGCCTCGAGATGTCGGATCTCCTGAACATTGACGTGAACGGTTTTGCCGGTCTTCGCCTCGAGATCGGAGCGAAGCATATCGACTCCAGCACCGCCCTTGCCGATGATAATTCCCGGCTTGGCGGTGTGCAGCGTCACCCGTACTTGGTTGGCCTGGCGCTCGATCTCAATGCGCGAAATGGCGGCATTGTCCCAGCCACGTCGCTTCTTGATCATCTTGCGGATGTTGTAATCCTCAAGAACAAATTCCGGATATCGCTTTCCCGCATACCACTTGGAGTCCGCGTCGCGAATGACACCAATGCGGAAACCAATCGGATGAATCTTCTGTCCCATTATTCCTGGCCCTCCGCGGCAAGCGTCTCATCGACAACAACTTCCGGGGTCTCTTCGACCACTGTCTCCGCGACAACCGGAGCCGGCGCCGGCAACGCAGCGCGCAACGGGGCCTTCGCAGGCTTCTTACCGGTCTTGACTGGCGGAGCCTGACCCTCGGCGACAATAACCGTGATGTGGCTCGTGCGCTTGAGAATACGGTATGCGCGGCCCTGGGCACGGGGTTGAACCCGCTTCATGGTGGGGCCGGGATCGACGAAACAACGGGCGACCTTCAAAAACCGAGGGTCCATGTCGTAATTGTGCTCCGCGTTGGCAATCGCCGAACGCAGAACCTTGCTGATCTCCACCGACGCATGGTTCGGCGTAAACCGAAGCATATCCAACGCGTCGCCAGCGTACTTTCCGCGAATGGCGTCCAGAACGAGACGCACCTTGCGGGGAGCCATCCGTACAAAACGGGCTGTGGCACGTGCTTCCATCGTTCCTATTTCCTCATCCGGCTCGATTGGCCGGTGCCACCGGCGTGCCCCTTGAACGCGCGGGTCAACGCAAACTCTCCGAGTTTGTGTCCAACCATGTTCTCGGTCACGAATACCGGAACGTGCTTGCGCCCGTCATGTACAGCGATCGTATGCCCGATGAACGAAGGGAAGATCGTGGATCGTCGAGACCAAGTCTTGATGATTCGCTTCTCGCCCCGCTCATTCATGGCATCGACCTTTTCCAATAGTCCGGGATCCGCGAAGGGTCCCTTTTTCAAAGATCGTCCCATCAATTACTCCAACGGCCCAAAGGCCTGAACATGCCCCAGACACGGAAAACCCGCCGGGAGCGCGGCCCGCTGAACAACAGCGGGCCGACACGGGCGCTACTTCGTGCGCCGCCTGACGATGAACTTGTCCGTAGATTTGTTGCGTCGCGTCTTGAAACCCAACGCAAGCACACCGGTTGCGGACACGGGAC
>CAZYBA010000019.1:0-19029 GCA_964646105.1 uncultured Armatimonadia bacterium | reverse complement strand
TGGGCCAGTATTCGCGTGGCCTGACCGGAATGTCCGGCAAGTTGAAGATCAACCCCACGGTCAGCCCGGCGGTGATCTCGGACTTCCTGACCCAGTACCAGGATCCGGCCAAGAAGGCCCAGATCCACAATGTCCTGATCGATGCCGGATTCACCACTGCCGACCTGACCATCGTCGATACGCAGTTGCAGCAGGTGGTTCCGGCAAACTACGCCACTGCCCTTACCAAGACCTACATCGCGAATCTGTCGAAGGATACGAAGGCCGGTGGCGTGAAGTTGGCGGACCTGCTTTTCCGCTTGGCCTGATCCTGGCGCAGTCCCAAACCGAGAAACCGGCCCTGGCCAATTGGCCCGGGCCGGTTTTGCTATTCGGACAATGACGTCATCACCGTCGTCAACGTTGCGCATCGCTTGCCTCAGCCCTCGAGGGCCTGGGTCGCGCTCGGTTGCCGAGAATCAGCCTGTTCCGGTGAGACGGCGGCGAAGTTTCTCGGCCAAGAGTTTGATGCCGCGCGAACCGGACGTACTGTGGCTGGCCTGACGCAACCACAAGGCTGCGACGAGATCCGCGATGCCGTCGATGTCGGCGGTTGCAGGTTGGGTGTTTTCGGCGCCGGATGTGGTTGGCTGGCTGAAAAGCCGCTGCCGTTCCGGGAAGTAACGTGCCCGCACCCATTCGTTGGATTGGGCGTACGCGTTCTCGTAAGCCGCGCGTTGCGAACCTGTGACTTGGAGTTTTCCCTGACTCCCCAGGTGCCGCACGACCCACTCCGGCAATGCGCCGCGCTGGGAAGAGGGCTTGCCGTCCACGAACGCGGGTATCCGGCGGTTGAGTGCGGCCAGCAGTGCGATTCCGGTCGCGCCAAGGGATTCGTTCGCACGTTCGGGCTCCGTGTAGCCCGGGCGTTGCGCGATACCCAGAACCGTTTTGAAGTCGCTGACTATCGATCCGCCCGCCAGCGCGTCCGGTTCGAAGAGTCGGACTTGGATCCGGCCCGGGAACGCTTTTTCCCACCGCTCGAGGGTTTGGCGATGGTCGCAGACGCTGATCCAGGACCGGTCGTTGCCCTCTCCCCACGCGGTCGGCGGATCGGGCAGTGTCCCGTTCGGATCTCCCACCTGGACCTGTGTGGAAAGAAGGGAGAGGGCTGCATCGACGGGATCTCGCAGGTAGACAACCACATCGATGGTTTCAAAATGGGGGGCGAGAAACTTTTTCAATCGCTCCATTTCGGAATCGGTGAACAGTCGTGACGACAGGTGTTCCGAACTGATCACCAGATTCGGTGTGTTGGCGGAGGCCACTTCCTGCGCAAACGCTTCGGTCCACTGTTTCCGTGCGGTGGCGCGCGAACCCGGTTCGGCCAGACCGTATCGGCGCAGGAACGCGTCGGTGAACGTATCGTCGTTGCAGAGCGCGGCAAGGCGACGCTGGTCGGGTTCTCCCAACGATGTCGGCAATGTCCATCCGTCGTTGCGCAGGCGTTCCCGGTTGGTGTGGAGGAACCGCTGCAGCGTGGTCGTGCCGGTCTTTTCAGTGCCGATGTGCAGAAGTAGGCGTTTCAAGGGGATTTCCTTACAGGAATGGGAACGGTTTGGGATTGACGTCCCCGTAACACGTCACCCGGTGGCAGGCGATGTCGACTGGAGCCATTGCACCAGGCTGGCGAGCGACTCCTGCCCGATTGTGTGGTGCATTTCGTATTCCTCGAATGTCGTGTCGTCGGGGTTGCGGGTGGCGCACCAGCCCGCGAGGGCCCTGCCTTCGGCGATCGGGACAATATCGTCGAGGGTTCCGTGTTGGACGAGGGTCGGGGGCAGGCGCGTTTGTGCGGCGACCTGGTCGAGTACCGACGGGACACGCAATCCGCTGAGCAGGACCAGGCGATGGATGAGGCCGGGGTCGCTGGCGGCGGTGGCGAGTGCCATTGCTGCGCCTTGGCTGAAGCCGATGGCCGTGACTGTCGCCCCGGAGATCCCGAGGCTTGCGAGATCGTGTCGAAGCTGGCAGGCGATACGGTCGCGCGAGTGCGGCGCCACCGAGTCGTCGATTTGAATGGATGCCCCGTCCCAGCCCAGCGGAAACCAGCAGAAGCCTTGGCCGTAGGGGATCGGGGCACGGTAGGCGACATGGATCGCGTCCGGGTCGATTTGACCGGCCAGCCCGAGAAGATCCTCCTCGGTGGCTCCCGCTCCGTGCAACCAGACATAGACCCTCGCGTCGGGTTTGGGCGCCCAATCGGGCCGGGCGACTACTTGTCGGACCAACGGCGGAACGGCCGGGTCGTTGCGCCAAGGGGTTTCGGGTTCCAATTCAGGCATGGATGCAGTGTACTCCGCTGGATCACCGGACGTTCGACTGCGGAACGATGCCGGAAGGTGCCGGGCACGCGGACAGGCAGCGGTGTTTCAACCGGAGGCTGTCAAGCAGGCGAACTCCCGGAACGAAGCCGTCGGGCCCCCATAGGGGAAACCCGGGTGTCTACGGAGTGTTTCGCGGATGCCGTATAGTCCCCGCTATGGAACGTCATGTCTTCATCAACCTTCCGGTCGCGGATCTGGCCCGATCCAAGGAGTTTTTCGGCGCCCTCGGATGGACGTTCAATCCGCAGTTCACCAACGACAACGCCGCCTGTCTCGAGGTGGGGGGCAGCATCCATGCCATGCTGATGCCCCATGCCGTGTTTGCGCGTTACACGGCGCGGGAGATCGTGGACGCACACCGGCAGGCCGAGGTGATGATCGCATTCACCTGCGAGAACCGCGAGGAAGTGGAGCGTTTGGTCGGAGCGGCGTTGCTCGCCGGAGGCACCCTTCCGCGCCCCCCGCAGGACCACGGATTCCTTTATGGCGCCAGTTTCCAGGATCTGGACGGCCACCTTTGGGAACCGTTCTGGATGGACCCGGCCGGGCTGTCGGAGGGGAAGAATGGCTAGTCGGATACCGACGGCGCAGCCTGCGTTGGCGAAATCGCTCGCGAACCAGTCGGACGGGCCGATTTTTCCGCAATTGTTTCCCCAACCCACCGGGCGCAACGGTTGGGAGCTGGTGGTCCGTGCCGCCGACTTGCTCGCCACCGCGCCCTTGGCGAAGTTCGAGGAAGTCTCCGGAGACGGCCTCGACAAGGACGCCGCCCGCCGCGCGCTGGCATTGCCGGGCATGCGCTCTGTTGCGGAATTGGTGCTCGAGGCGGGACGAATGCCGTTTGTGTCACCCCGCAAGCAGATGGATTTCTCAACCGTTTTCCCGGACCTCGCGGCATGGCGGCGTGTGGCCCGGTGGGTTTCGCTGGCACTGTTCGACCATGCGGTTTCAGGGCGTTCGCGGGACGCCGCCCATCTGGCCGAGGCAGGAATCCGTATCGCGCGGGCGGTTGCGTCCGAGGCCGTGATCGGAACCTTGGTCTCCATCGCGTGCGAGGCGGTGATCTGGCGACGTTTGGTGGATATCGCGCCGATGCTTTCGGACAGCGACCTGGATCGACTCGGGACGGGGTTGCTCGCTGCTGCCAACGACCGCAGCCGTTTTGCGTCTGGCATGCAGATCGAGTCCACTGCCATGCTCTCGATTGTCGAACGGCAATTCAATGCGGCCGATCCAACCGGACTGGACGAAGACGACGCACAAAGCCGGGCGACGGTCGAGATCCTGCGCGACCCGGGACGTCTCGCGCGGATCCGTTCCGAATTCTCCGACCTGGTGCGACAGCGTCTCGAACGGGACTTGAATGCCTTGAAGAATCCCCTGGGATGGCGCCCGTCTTCCCAGCCGCCGCTGGCCGGCGACTTGGCGCTGCTCGAAGGTCTCCTCCCCAAGCCATCGCTCGTCATCTCGCGCGCTCTGGCAGTGTCGACCGAACTGCGCCTCGCAGGGCTGTACCTGCGGTGCTGGGCCTACCGCCGCCGCCGCCTTCGCTGGCCGTCGAGACTTTCCGATATCGCGCCGGCGGCCGAGACACTGGAGTTGGTAAGTTCACGACCGATTGGTTACGAACGTCCGGACGGGTTGGATACGATCCGTCTGACCGCAACACCGCTTCCGGCGGTGGACGGCGAAGTGCCGCGCGGGTTGTCGGTGCCGGTGGCGCGCCCCGCCGGGACGTCGACGTCGTAACCGCTCGCCCGGCGAGGTCCCGATCCCGACGCGCTCCCGAGCTCCGCTCCGTATTGCCGCGCCTCGGACGAGGACTGCCTGACGCGCAACGTCACCCGATCGGGCCGTCCCGATCCGCTCCCGGGCATCGGCAGACGGTTTCCATGGATTCCCGCCAGGCGAGAATCAGCTGGTCGTCGTGCCCGGGCGTTCGAGGATCAGCACCCAATCCTGCGGTGACGGCAGCCGCGGGGCTTCAAAACGTCCCCCGGTGGTTCCGGTCGTGCCGGCCGGAAACTTCCTTCCCGTCACAGGATCGTGGTACGTGGCGACATAGGGTCGGCCCGGGTCGATGCCGTGCACCACCGGCCCGGTCCAATTGTAGATTCCGCGTTTGGGCTGGTAGAGCACTCGGACCACGCCGGGAATCCCCGCGGCGAAGGAACCCGGTTCCGCCCAATCCGGTCTCGGTTCAAACCGATGCCAAGGGTACTTCTCGAGCAAGCGCTTCCCCAACCCCAGTTGTGCCGAACCAGGGTAGGCCATGCCTTCGTCCCAGGTGGTCCAGTCGTAGACGGGCTCGATGCCGGGATCGCCGGGGACGCTGGCCTGCCAGATACCGGCTGCTCCGTACGTATGCCCGGCCGCTCCGCTGAGCATCATGCTCCAGAACAGATACCGCTGGATATCCGCGAAGTTGGTTTGCATGTGGCCTTCGTAGCAAGCCTCTCCGCATAGGACCGGCCGTCTTGGCGGACGATCCCGGCAGGATTTCAGCAGCTCGAGAGACGCCGCGGCGGTTTGCAGGCCCTCGTGACCGATCGCCACCATGTCGAAGTCGAAGATCTGGTTGTCCTTGATTGCGGTCCGTGGATCCGCGGGGGCGTGGTAGCAAAGCGGGTTTTGGAAGGGGTCGGCTTGCTTCACACCGCGGGCCAGCTCGCTCCACGGGCCGTACTCGTCGCGGGCCTCGCCGCCGACGATCCAGACAACCGGGTAGGCGGCGTAGCGGGCGATCAGGTGGCGCCAATGCCGTCGAAAACCATCGAGGCCGACCTGCTGCAGCGTGCTGGTGCCTCCCGCCTGCGGGCGCCCCCAACCGCCGACGATCACCGGAACAACGCCCGAGTTCACCAAATGGGCGATGCGACGATCCGCGTACTCGAAATAGCGCGGATTCACCACCGAGAAATCCTTGGTTTGGTACGGCAATCCCCCTTCGTTGGCCCAGCGCGGCTCCATCATCGCTTCATCGGGATACGGGCCGCAGACAATCTGGACCGCGTTGAACCCTTTGGAACGACGGTCTGCGGTCAACTTCTTGAATCCATGCCACGGGAGACGTTTGGCCAGGCATTTCCACCATGTGTCGGCCAGCCAAAGGAACGGCGTGCCGTCCCGGTGCTCGAAATGATGGCCATCCGCAGCCACACGCAGTGATCCGTGACGCAAGAGTGGGTTTGGTCCGGAATACGGAGTGGCGGTCAGGATGGGCTGGGAGGGCGTATCCAACCGGTTGCTCGCGTCCGAACAGCGAAACTTCAGCGAGTAGGAACCGGGCTCGGGCGGGGCAAACCGGACCTTCCATTGCCGTCCGCGGACCCAGAACGCCGGCACCACCCACTCGCGACCCTCTTTTGTGAAAACCCCGTCGACCGCGACGTCCGTGAACGGATTGCGGTAAGCCTTCGCGGATTCGACGGTGAACTCGGAAACGACATTGCAACGTGCCCGCATCGGATTGGTCTGGTTTGATTCCATGGTGGTGACGACTCCATTCCTTGTTTGTGGTCCGGGTGGGACCGGTCGTGGCCAGCCGACCCGCGGTTTACGCCAACCCGGTCAATGTCCCGGTGGCATCCTGGAAGCGGTCGGTTTCAATTCCCATTTTATGCTGGAGGGTGACCAGCACGTTCGAGAGAGGTGGGTGACGATCGGGATTGTGTTGGAGGTTTCGTCCGTGACGCAGGCCCCATGCGGAACCGCCGGCCACCAGCAGCGGGAGGTTGCGGGGGGAATGGTCGCCCTTGTCGCCGCTGTTCATTCCCGACCCGTACATCACCATGACATGGTCGAGCATGGTGCCTCCTCCCTCGGGAGTCGCCTTGAGGAAGTCGAGGAAGCGTGCCAGGCGTTCGACATGGAAGCGGTCGATAGCGGCGAGTCTTGCGAGCATGCCGGGATCGCCGCCATGGTGGGACAGTTCGTGGTGGTTCTCGCCCGCGCCTCCGACACCGCCCGCCTCGCGCGACCATTCGAAGGAGATGACCCGGGTGGTGTCGGTTGCGAACGCCAAATAGGCCAGCTCCAGCATGACATCGAGCCACATTGGGCGGTCGTGCCCGTCGCCGGGCTTGCTGGCGAGCTGGAGGCCTTCGGCCGGAACGATCGGTTTGGGAACATCGACCCACTCGACGAGCCGTGCCAGACGGCGCTCTGTCTCGCGGACCGATTCCAAATACTGGTCGAGCTTCTGCCTGTCTGCGGTGCCGAGTGTCTCGCGCAGCGTCTTGGCGTCGGCGAGTATGTTGTCCAGAATGCTCTTGCGTTCGGCATAGCGGCGCAGGGTGGCCTCGCGGCTCGATGCATCGTCGGGAACGAATAGACGTTCGAACAGGCGCCGTGGATTGTTTTCAACCGGGAGCGGGGTGCCGTTGCGGTCGAACGACAAGGTGTGGCTGTGGAGCGCGCTGCCGGTTCCCGACGCATCCCCGAGTTCGAGGCTTGGCAACCGGGTGGCGCTGCCGATCGCGCCCGCGATGACTTGGTCGGCACTGACTGTGTTGGTGTAGTCCTTGCCCGGCACTGCCTTGAGGTTCGCGCCGGTCAGCCATGTGTCCGCGCCCGAGTGTCCTCCGGTCGCGTTGGGATGCCCGAGACCGGTCAGTACGGTCAGTGCCGATCGATGGCGACCCAGTGCCGCGAGTGTGGGCGACAACCCACTGTCGCTGGCGGGGTTCGGTAGCCATTCCTGAATATTGACCCCGTTGGGGACATAGCAGAACACGACCCGCGGCACCGGCTTCGCCTGGCTTTTGGCGAGGGGTTTGAACCTGCTCGGCGACGCGCAAGCCGGCTCGGCCATCATGATGTCGAGCAGCGGCAGCGACAGCGCGACTCCCGACCCGCGTAAAACAGTGCGCCGTGAAAGTGGTTGTCGCAACAAAGGGGTCATCGGATGGAGTGTCTCCTTGGGAACAACCGCGGAAGTCTGCCGCTCAATTGCATCGAAACGTCTCCGACTGGGTGATGCTGTGGATCAGGTTGCGGAACGTCCTTCCGTTGATCTTGAGTCGCGCCACCCAGTGGTCCGTCGCGGCTTGGTCGACCGCCCCCAATTCACGACCCAGCGCGTAGGTGGCAACCTGTCGCGCAAGATTGCCGAGGAACCGGTCTTCCTGTGCCAGAAGTGCACTCTGGAGTCCTGCGATCCCGTCGATCTTGCGTCCGTCGGGCATCGATGCGGTCGCGTCGATCCGGGGATCGTCCCGTTCTATCCTCCCGTTGTATCCATGCCCTTCCTGCTCCCGCCACTGCCCGCATGCGTCGTAGTTCTCAAGCGCGAACCCGAGGGGATCGATCCGGTCGTGGCAGCGGGCGCAGGCGGGATGGATGCGGTGGACTTCGAGACGTTTGCGTACCGTTGCCTTGTCGAGTCCGGGCACTTTGCCCGGGATTTCACCGACATTGGCGACAGGCAGGCCCGGGTCGATTCCGAGGAGGGTGCGCAATATCCAAACCCCGCGGGAAACCGGACTGGTCCGTGTGCCGTTGCTGGTGATCGTGTGCACTGCCGCCAAGGTCGGCAGGCCGCCGCGGTGGTGCTCCGCCCGGACCGGAACCACCCGGAACGAGTCGCCGCGAACACCGGGAATTCCGTAAAACCGCGCGAGACGCTCGTTGACCACCACATAATCCGAGCGGACCAGTTGGCGTAGATCGCGGTTCGAGCGGAAGATTTCCCCGACAAACGCGACCGCTTCATCTCCCATCGATTTTTCAAGATGACGGTCGTACTCGGGGTAGAGGTTGCGGGCCGGCGGGTTGGCACCGATTTTGTCGAGGCCGAGCCACTGGCGTGTGAAGTTGGCGACAAACGCCGACGATTTCGGGTCGCGCAGCATCCGGTCCACTTGGATCGCGAGGCCTCTGTCGGTCAGAAGGGAGCCGTCCTTTGCCGCCGCGAAGAGGGCGTCGTCGGGCATGCTCGACCAGAGGAAAAAGGACAATCGGCTGGCCAGTGCGTAGGCTCCGAGGCGTCGCGGGATCTTGGTGTCGGGCGCGGGTTCGGCGAGGTAAAGAGAGTTCGGACTGGCGAGTGTCGCTGCCATCGGTACCTGAAGCGCTTCCACAAACGATCTCTTGGTCGGGCGAACCTTGCGGAACAGGTCTAATTTGGAGTCGATTTCGGATGCGGTGACGGGCCGGCGCCATGCCTTCGGGAGGAAGCGCGCCAGCACACGCCGTGCCGCCTGGGTCTCGTCGGTGGGGTTGACCGGGACATCCCCGAGCAGTTTGGAATGGCTGGCTGGCGGCCAGGTCGGGTGGATCGGTCCTTCGAGTTCCACCCAGTCCACCATCAATTCCGGCCGCGCGAAATCGTCCCGGCGCTGCAGCCATGCGTTCTCGAGCACGGCAGGTACCTCGTAGGCGTACTCTATTTGAATGCCGGCGGATTCGGTGCTGAAGTGGGCTTCCACAATGTACTCGCGTGGGGCACCCGGGGATGCGTCCACATCGAACTCACCCACGACATCGGGCTGGCTGCCGAGTTGCCTGGTCAGCTTGATGCGCGGGGGACCGTAGTCGTACATCCGATTGGTCCGGAAGTGATCGAGGTCGTTCTGGAATGCACCTTCGTGCCATTGCCTGCCCCGCGGATTTTCCTTGTCTTGCTGGGCCTTGCGTTGCTCTAGAATCCGCTGCGCCGAACGGACAACCTGGTCCCGTGCGGGAACTCGACCCGCGGCACGGATGCGGATACGGTAGGTTCCTGCCACGGGAACACGGAAGTCGCGGAAGTCGATGTTCTTGTCCCAGGACGCGTGGTGCATCACCGTGAAGCCGTTGTCCGTGGGATTCGCCCCGTCGTTGAGAAGAATGTTGAACCCGCCCCGCGGGACCCGCAGCTGATCCATGCCCTTGGTGTTCTCCTCGGGTTCGAAGCGCCAACGGATCGGCGACGGGCGCGGGCCGTCGACAAGGGCCTTTTCCAAGATCGAGCGCGCGGCGGACGCGTAAAGTTCGAGGTGCAGTGGCGAGACGGTGAGAGCCTGGCCGTTGTTGTCGAAACCTCCGGCGGGCGGATCGTCGGGAAACTGGTCCGCCGGCCGAAAATCGACACCGGTCAGGTCGAGGACAGTCCGGTTGTATTCGTCGCGGTTCAGGCGACGCAGGACGGTGCGGGCGGGACGTTTTGCTGTTTCCGCGTCGGCGAGGCGCGATTGGATCCATTGCGCCACAGCTGCCGATTCCGACGGGGACGGCTGGGGCTCCGCCGCCGGCGGCATCTGGTGCCCGCCCAGGACATTGGCCACTTCCCTCCAGCGCGCAGCAACCACGGGATCGGCAAATTGGCTTCCCAATGTGTCCAGCCGAAAACCGGCACCAGTCTGGTGGCAGCGGAGACACCATTTTGAGAGAAACGGCCGAACCAGGGTCGATTCGGCATCCTTGGTTTCCACCGATGGCCGAACCGTCCGCTGCGAACCGGAAACCGTTCCCACGGAAGGCGTCGACGGCTTTTGCCCGGAGCGGGGAATTGCGGTGGCACCGATGCAGAACAGGCAGGTCAACCCGGCAACAATTGCCGTCGCCGCGTTTCTCGAGCGGCGCGGGGGTACGGTTGAATTCGGTTGGATGCGGGGCATGGTTTGCTGGATTTTCGGCGCCTTGCGGCAATGTCACGATATTGCGACTATTCTCCCGAGAGTCGTCGTCGGCTGCCATACCCAAGTTTGGGTACGGATTTTCGTGGCGGTTTCGCGCGCCGGGACGTATGCTCCGGCCAATCGCGGTTGGATTCGGGAGGCTATGTTTCCGTTGTGTATTTGGCCCAAGGTGGCCCGCCTTGCCGTTCTCCGAGCCTTCCGTTTCGTTTGCCCGATCAAAAAACCATGGAAACCAGTCTGTTCAACGATGTACTCGGCCCGGTCATGCGGGGGCCTTCCAGTTCGCACTGCGCGGCGGCGCTGCGGATCGAGCGTCTCGCGAGGGACCTGATGGACGGCAAGCCGGGGAATGTTCGGCTAACCATGGATCGTGCGGGCTCCCTGCCCACCACCCACACGTCCCAGGGGTCCGACATGGGCTTGTACGGCGGGCTCCTCGGCTGGGATGCCGACGATGCCCGGCTTCCGAGCGGACGCGAAGCGTTGGCGGATGCCGGAATCGCGGTGGAGTTCGAGACCGCCGATCTAGGCGATCCCCATCCGAATACGTATCGGCTGCAGCTCGACAACGGCCGGGAAAGACGCTCCTTGGTGGCGCTTTCCACCGGAGGCGGAATGATCGAGGTAACTCAGATCGACGGATTTCCGGTGCGCCTGTACGGCGACCGCCGGATCCGGGTGGTGCGGTGCACGCCGGCGGTTGCCGACACGATTGCCCAGCGGTTTCCAGACCACATTCTCTCGGCACAAAAGGATGGCGTGCGTGCGCTGGTGGTCGTGGCGGATGTCGATGACGCGGTTTGGCAGGAAAACGCGGAACCAAACGCCGGGATCGTGGACAGTCGGGTTCTCGAGCGTGTGCTCCCCGTGCCCACGGTGCCGGGCGCCGGGGTGCCGTTCCGGACCGCCGCCGAACTATTGGCCTTCGACAACGGTCGAAACCGTCCGCTGTGGGAATACGGACTCGAATACGAGTGCGCGCGGGGCGGGCTCTCCGAGGAACAGGTTTGGGAAATGGCCGAAGGGCTGGTGCGACTGTTGCGTCGGTCCATCGCCGACGGACTGGCAGGAACCGAGTTTGCCGACCGGGTGCTCGGATGTCAGTCGATCGGGTACCGGGGCGCGCTTGAAAACGGGAAACTGTTCGACATCGGGGCGCTGAACAAGATCATTCTCTACACCACGTCGATGATGGAAGTGAAGAGCGCGCTCGGGGTGATTGTCGCGATGCCGACCGCCGGGGCGTGCGCGGCGGTTCCCGGGACCTTGCTCGGCATGGGGGACGCGCTCGGCTGGGACGTTCGAACATTGGCGCAGGGGGTACTCGCGGCGGGGGTGGTCGGCATGTTCATCGCCACCGCATGGAGCTTTGCCGCGGAGGTCGGCGGGTGCCAGGCGGAAGGTGGGTCCGCCGCGGCGATGGCGGCAGGTGCGTTGACCGCCCTGGGCGGAGGTTCGCTCCAACAGTCGCTAGGGGCGTCGACGATGGCCCTGCAGTCCATGCTCGGGCTGATATGCGATCCGGTGGCCAATCGGGTCGAGGTGCCGTGTCTCGGCAAAAATGTCATGGCGGCGGCCAATGCGGTCTCGTGCGCCAACATGGCACTGGCCGGCTTCGACTGGGTGATTCCCTTCGATGAAACCATTGCCGCTGCCCGGTCGGTGGCGGAGCGCATGCCCCGCGAGCACCGTTGCACAGCGCTCGGCGGATTGTCCACCACACCGACATCCCGCGCGATCGAACTGCGCATGGCGAACGGCCAAGGCTCCGGATGCGGAGGCGGCTCCTGTTGCGGGTGAATCCCGATCCCGTACCCGAGCCGCTGTCCCGCGCAAGGCCCGTGACCACAACGTTCCCCGATGCGTCTGCGTCCACGTGAACCGTGTCAGGCCGACCGTGTTTACCGCACGCGTGAACGAATCAGTCGCAAGGCAGCGTCCCCCAAAGCCTCTCCGACCAGAAGTCCCGTGGCTGCGTTTCCGAATTCGTGATGTCCATGCCCGGGGTTGGGGGAATCTTCCGGCTTGCGGACAAAGGTCCGGGTTGGGACGAAAACGGCTGGCTGGGTCCGGCGATCCTCTGCGGCACCCTTCTGCGCGGCTCGCAGGCGTTCCCATTCCGGCGGTGCGTCCCGCCACGCTCCGGTGATCTCCCCGATCACGGCGGGTAGGCTCGGTACACCAACGTCCCTGCGGACATCCTGGATCAACGCCACCAGGTTTTCCTTGTACTCCGGGACCGATTTCAACGGATCGATTCCATCGTTCCAGCCGTGGTACCAAACAAACGCGTCGACCGTGAACGGGCCACGGATCCGCGTGATCGCGTCCCGGAAATCGTCGATCATCCGCGCGTAATAGCGGCCCACGGGGCCGCCGGCGGACGGCGGCCGGAAGTCGCGGTAGAGGCTTTTCCCTCCCCAGGCGCATTTGACCAGCAGGACCGGGTCGGGAATGTGGGTGCCGACTTGGTGCCCGAACGCCAGCTCCGGCCCGAAATGATGGCGGTCCGCGTACGGGGTGAAGCCAGCGCCGAGAGGGCCGCGAATCCAGTCACGGTGTTCCGGGCGGTATGCGACTTGGACGTTCGGGCGGGTCGGGATTTGTTTGCCATCCCACAGGGGGGCGAAGCGGCGCATGGTCGGCTCCCGCAGGACATCCACCAATGTGCCGCGCCCTTGGTTGTAGTCGTTGCCGGAGAGGTCGACAACCGACTGCCCCTCCATGTTGGACTGGCCGGCGAGCAGGAAAACACGGGTCATGGAATGCCTATTGCCGATCGGAGGGCGGGGTTCCTTTTTCCGGGCAACGTCCAGCACCGATCAAGCCGCCTGTCGCGGGCGATGCCGGAGTCGGACCAAAGCCGACGTTGCGATGCCCCTCGGATTACGCCGCGTGTTGGGAAAATTGCCGCCTGCGTGCCATCAGGTCGGTCGCATGGCGGATGAGCTCACGGTCGTAGGGCGTATGCTGGTCCACCAAAGTCTCCAGCCGGGCGCTCAATCTACCCGACCCTCGGTAACCCTGATGCCCAGCCCGTCCGGCGTTGAGCCACGGGGCGTCCTCCGGAACCGGAATTCCCAGCAACTGGCAGACCTGTGCGACCGTGTTGTCGAAATCCTCTACCGTTCCCACCAATGTCACTTGGTCGAGGCGACGTTTGGCGTTTTCAAGGATTGCATCCATCCGGGACTCGTTCTCGGGTGCGTATAGCCACTGGGTCAGTGTCCAATCTTTGCGGTCCGGGTGGTCCGGGTCTATGTCAACGCCGAGGAAGCGGGTTTGGTAGTCGCGGAAGCGGTTGGCAGGACGGGAAAGGATCAATTCGAGGTACGGGTGGTCGGGTTGGTGTCGGCGGCCGAGCCAATCCTGCACCGGAGCAGGCCATGGGATTTGCTCGTGGCGTGCCGCGTGGAGCAGGTGGGAGACCATCTGCTCGAACGGATCCCGCAAAATGGTGATGGATGGCATCGGTCGGTCGAGCAATCGATCCAGCCCGGTTCCGAAGTGCCCGTGAAAACAGCGGTGGCGGTTGATTTCGGCACGATTCCACCCGGAAAGGTCGTGCCACTCGTACACGGGGAGGATCTGCTCCGCCGGGAATGCGGTTTCGATCAGGGATGCGAGCGATGTTCCAGCGGTTTTGGCGAGGTGGAGGAACTGGATTTCACGGATTGGTTCGGGCATGGTTGGTATCCATGTTGTCGGTGAACGGTAGCCGTTTCCGCAGGGATGTTGATCATCGTGCCCCAAAACGTCGGGTGGTCCTCGAGTCGTAGGAGTCGGCGTCGTGGTCGTGTTGCAGGGCGAACGTCGGCCTTGGGCTCGATGCGACGCCCGCGCTGCCACGTGGGCCGCGTAACGCCTCGGGCAGTCATGTGGGTCCTGATGATGTCCCGGCAGTCACGCGGAACGGGTTGCATCCCGGGCAACCACCAGGGTCGCGTTGCGCCCCGGTGGGTTGCCCTTACGGTCGAGGATGCGGGGGTTGGAGGTGGGCACGTCCCCTGCGAGATCTCGTTGCGCGGCGATGGCCGGGCAAGTCTGGACGTCCGTGTGCGGCCTTGCAACAACGCCGACATCGACGCTGCGTCGGTTCCGCCGAGCCGACGTTCATACCCGGCGCTGGAAAACATGCGGGCCACCCGCAGGCACGGTCAATCGGGTTCCATCCGTGGCCCGTACCACTGTGGGTGACTTGCCCGGGTTCCAAACCACAAAAGTGCGGACATTGCTCTTGCGCAGGACCGCGTAGCAAACCGTGTTCAGATGGACCGTCCGGTCCACTTGTCCGTAGGCGCGCAGGAACCCCATCCACTCGATCACTGCCGCGCGGGATTGCCCGACCTCGGGTTCGTACGTCGAAGCTTCACGTTTCCAAGCCGCAATGGCGCCGTCCGGGTCGTGCAACGCCTGATGCATCCAGATCAGGTCCTTCCACTGTTTCAAGTCGCCGCCCGTTTCGGCCATCAAGGCATCATGGTTGCGCTTCGCGGATTCGGGGTACAGGCCGAGGTAGAGCGATGCCGGGGTGAACGGCAACCAGTTGATGGCGTGGATGGCTTCGGGACGATTGGAGAACCAGGTTTCGTGGACACGCTTGCCACCCCACACCATCGCAAACTGGGGGCAGGGGTATGCTGCGGGGAGCGTGCGGTGGACATCGAGCCAGTACTCCGAGAGCGCGGCCACTTCCGTGGCGTAGAGGCAGATTCCCCGGTCGCGGAGCGCGGTGTCGCCGGTGCGGGTGCCGAGCAATACCATCCCCGCCCACGCGTTGATCGCCTCCGAACTCGATTCCTGGTTGTTCCCCGACGCAAACGGAGCGTTGCCGCTCGCCCAAGAATGGCCGGCAAAAATGTCGAAACAACGAAGGTACGGGTAACGCGGATGGTTGCGGTCGGCGCAGGCCATGTCGTCGATCAACTCGGCCAGCATTGCGCCGTACCGTTTCGTGGCCACCCAGCCGGGATCGACGCGCGCGAGCTCGGCGGCCGCCTGAACAAAATAGCCGTAATGGAAATGGTGGTCGTTGAGGTCGGTGTCCGTGCCGAATCCAGCCGGATACCCGATCAATGTCGACCACTCGCGGTCGTACGCGAAAACCGCGTTGTCCGCCGCCGCGGTGCTTGGGGTGAACCAACGTTCGAGGGTGCGACGGATGCGGTCGGCGGCCGTTGCCGCCCAGTCCGTTTTCCCGATGGCAAGCGCGGTCCGGTGCATCGCCGCCCACTTGCCCATGTCCTTTCCCGTCCAATACGTATCCTTGATTTCCTTGGGCAAATCGCCAGGCACTTCCGACTCTAGCAGTCGGGCCAGGGTGGGACGCAGGGAAGGTTCGTGGGGAAGCGACGGCAGGATGCCGTGGTAAGGGATTTCCGTTTCGAACGATGCCACCGCGTCGAGACGGAGCTCCCCGTAACTCGACATGTAGGTTCCGCGCGACTTCCCGTTTCCCGTCCGATGCCGCCATTGGTGCGGATAGAGCGCCTGCAGGACCGGTTTGCGCGGGTCGGTTCCACGGAGTCGGAATGTCGTGCGGACGGCGGACCGTTTCTGGTCGTAGACCATGTCGGCACGGGTGGAGACCACGCGGTTGCCTGCGAATTCGAGGAACATCGCCAGCGTGGCAGGATGGTCGTCGGGGAGAAGCGCGACAGCGATCTCGGACGCACGGGTTGTGTGGGCTCCGCCGGATTGGGACCAGGTGGAGCCCGGCCGGGCCAGCAGCAGGTAACGGGCGCTGTCGACCCCGATCAGCCGGGCGTTGCTGGGCAATGCGGCGGAGAGCACCTGTACGGGACGTCCGGGCGCGACCGTGCAACCACTCTGGCTTCCAGTCATCCACACCACCGGAATTCCGTGCCCGAAGACAACCGTGGCCGCTGTGCCACCCCCCTGTACATCGACCTCGACGGTCCAGTCGGTTGCGGCACCGACAGTATGGGAAAGGATGCCGGTGCCGGTCGGACGCAGCAACAGGTCACCGTCAGGTCCCGCAAACTCGGCGAAAACCCCGATCTTGTTTGCCGTGAAACGGCGCCCCGGCGCGTCGACGGACACCCCGCCGGGACCCGTGCGCACCACCAACGGATGAGCGTAGCAGGGCTGGGACGGGTCGGTCCAGAGCAGTGACGACCACCAGTCGTTGGACGGGACCGGACCTTTCCAGCGGCTGGAGAGGCGGGGACGCGGTGCGGGGCGCTTGCGTGACGTCGGGACTTGGTCTAGGTAGCCACCGGCTCCGACCGGGATAATCTGCGGGATAGGCATCTGGCAACGGACTCCGGCGACGGTCGGTCGCCCGGGCCCATTCTATCCCTCTGGCGCGTGCGCGGAAGCAGTACCGTTTTCCGCCAAGGCGATCAGATCGGCGATCGTGCGGTGGGCTTCAATCGGATGGCGCAAACAGGCTTCGGAGTGGACCACATACCGGTTGCGGCGACCATCGCGTTCGCGCGTGATCGCGCCCGCTTCCTCCAACTCGGCGACAATGCGCTGCACCGCGCGTTCCGTGATCCCAACCCGGTCGGCGACATCCCGCAACCGCAGCTCCGGCTCCTGGGACAGGCAGATCAAGACATGGGAGTGATTGGTGAGATAGGTCCAACGTGTTTCCACAGCGGAGATATTGTAACCCAATACGGAAAAATAACACACGAAAAAGATTGCGTAAAACATAAATCGCGATAATGTGTTCGTAGGAGGTTCCATTCCGATGAAACAACCCGTTGTTGCCTGCGCGGCCGGGGACGGTATCGGCCCCGAAATCATGTCGGCGGTCCGTCGTATTCTCGATTCCGCCGGGGCGCCGATCCAGTGGAACGACATTCTTCTCGGGGAAAAGGCCTACCGCGCCGGGCATTCCGCCGGAATCCCTCCCGAATCGTGGGGCATCCTCCGTAACGCGGACGCGATACTGAAGGCACCCCTCACCACCCCCCAAGGCGGCGGATACAAGAGCGTCAATGTCACGCTGCGCAAGTCGCTCGGGCTCTACGCCAATGTCCGCCCTTGCGTCGGTTACGCACCGTTTGTTCCGACCCGCCACCCGGGCATCGACCTGGTGATCGTCCGCGAAAACGAAGAAGACCTGTACGCCGGCATCGAGCACCGGCAAACCGACGACGTCGTCCAGTGCCTCAAGCTCGTCTCCCGGCCCGGATGCGAACGGATTGTCCGGTACGCGTTCGAGTACGCCCGTGCCAACGGCCGCTCCAGGGTGACCTGCATGAGCAAGGACAACATCATGAAACTCACCGACGGCCTGTTCCGGTCGGTTTTCGAGGAAATCGCCACCGGCTACCCGGAGATCGCCGTCGAGCACATGATCATCGACATCGGGGCCGCCCGTCTTGCGGATTCCCCAGAACGTTTCGATGTCATTGTCACCGGCAACCTCTATGGCGACATTCTCTCCGACATCGCCGCGCAGGTGGCCGGCAGTGTCGGACTCGCCGGATCGTCCAATATCGGCATGCACGGAGCCCTGTTCGAGGCGGTGCACGGCAGCGCACCCGATATCGCCGGCTCCGATATCGCCAATCCGTCCGGGCTGCTCCAGGCAGCAGTCCAGATGCTGGTCCACCTCGGCTTCCCGGCCCTGGCCACGACCATCCAAAATGCCTGGCTCTGTACGTTGGAGGAGGGGATACACACCGCCGACATCCGTCCCGAAAACGGGACGGGCACCTGTGTCGGCACCCGCGCGTTCGCGGATGCGGTGATCGAACGTCTCGGTCGCAGGCCAGCCACCCTGCGCCCGGCATCCTTCGCCGCGTCCCCGACCGCACGACCGGTCCTAGCCACCTGCGCGAATCGCCCCCCGGCAGACAAGGTGCTTGTCGGAGTCGACGTCTTTGTCCACTGGCGCGGCACGGATCCGTCCGAACTGGCAGCCCGCCTCGGCGAATCGCTGCCGTCCCCGTGGAAGCTCTCCATGATCACCAACCGCGGCGTCAAGGTCTGGCCCAATGGTCTCCCGGAAACGTTCTGCACCGACCACTGGCGCTGCCGATTCAAGGCCGACGACGGTTCCCCGGTCACGAACCGCGCCGTGTTGCACTTGCTTGACAATCTGGAAACTCTCGGAGTCGACTTCATCAAGACCGAACAGCTGTACGAGTTCGACGGCGTCCCCGGCTACGCGGCGGCCCAAGGGCAGTAGCCGGTTCCTTGTGCGGGCCTGCCTCCTTGCCCGCACCACTCGGGTCTTCCGCGGCAACGGCGCCCCGGAAGGCCCGTTTTTTCGTACGGCGCTCGGTCGCCGTCCCCGAATGATCGTCATCCTGGCAATTCATCTGAGTTGTCCGACCAGTGCATCAAACAATTGGAAATCACCAGTTTCATCCATTGCCGGTCGGGGGCCGCAGGTCCGAACGGTTCCCGTACCTACTCAGGGCATCAGGAACTTGTCGAACGTCTGTCCACCTTCGTCAACGTTTCCCACGTATTCCAATCCGAACCGCTGCATGGCGGCCACCGCATTGCGGCTCTTTGCCAACAGCACGACGATCGGGCAATTCCCGCCCGCATTTCGGTAACGGTCGATCAACATCCGGGCAATCGGGAGGCCGTTCCCCCAGTAGCGCTTGTATAACACCACAGCAATACCGGCCTGGTTATCTTGCTCGGGTTGCAGTCCACCCCAGCCTGCAAAATCGCCGTCGACGTAGATCGACCATGGGCCCATATCGGCAGGGGAATTCCAAATCCCCGCCTTGCAGCGGGCCCACTCCGCACAGGCATCGGCTTCCATCGGGCCCGAATGCAGCGGCATATGCACCAGAACGTCCGGATCGTTCAGCAAACTCACCAACTCGTCCGTGGATGGGTGGGTCATTGACTTGAATTCAAACGTCATTCCAAATTGGAAACTACCGCACATCCAGCATGATTTCGGAAAAAGGTCAAAAGATCGACCCGGTACGGTGCGATTTCGTGGCGGTGGAACCGGTCGGGCAGTTGTCATCGTGTCCGAATGGTCCGGGGGGGCCATTGGACAAGGTTGCCCAACGGTACCCTGCGCCGAAACGGCGCGGGGC